>JANLXV010000115.1:0-5954 GCA_031365305.1 Chitinophagaceae bacterium | reverse complement strand
TTTGCTTTACTAACAAATGGAAATAGTTGCCCCAAACAAACAACAGCCTTGCAAATATTTCATCAGCGGTTATGGCAGTATAATACATTAAAATTTTTCCACGTATTAGATATGAAAAGCGTTCTGTATCTCTCTTACACCGGCATGACAGATCCGTTAGGCCAGTCACAGGTGCTTACCTATTTACAAGGCCTGAGCTTAACCGGCAAATACCGGTTCATAATAATCAGCTTCGAAAAACCAGGCCCCTTTAAGCAATTGCGGGCAACTATCCAGGCTTTATGCGATGCCTCTGATATTGTTTGGCATCCTTTGCAGTATACTTCCCGGCCACCCGTTGCTTCAACTTATTTCAATGTTTTAAAAATGAAAAAAGCTGCGAAGCTGTTGCACAAACAATACCACTTTTCGTTTGTGCACTGCAGGAGTTACATCCCTTCCCTTGTTGGCATGTATATGAAGAAAGAATATAGCTTGCCATTTATATTTGATATGAGAGGCTTTTGGGCAGACGAAAGAATAGATGGTAATATCTGGAACATGAAGAATGTACTTTATCGGACTATCTATAATTATTTTAAAAAAAAGGAAACACTTTTTCTCAGGCAGGCCAAACATACGGTTAGCTTGACCTACGCCGGCCAAAGAGAAATCCTGTCGTGGAAATCGTCATCAGCTTTCTCGCCTATTACCGTGATTCCCTGTTGTGTTGATTTTTCATTATTTAATATAGAAAAAGTAAATAGTGGCGGTCAAATGACAATATTAAAATCACTTAATATTCCCGAAGGTGCCAAAATCATAACTTACTTAGGCTCCCTGGGCACATGGTATATGCTGAAGGAAATGATGCAATTTGTAAGACAGCTAAGCTTAGCCATCAACAATACTTATTTCCTGGTGTTAACCGGGGAAGATCAACAAATGATAATGGATGAAGCAAAAGCTTGTGATGTAAATACTGACTTAATCAGGGTAAGAAAAGCGGAGCGAACTGAAGTTCCCATGTATCTCTCTATTTGTACAACCGGCATCTTTTTTTGCAGACCTTCATATTCTAAGATCGCCTCATCGCCTGTTAAACAGGGTGAACTGATGGCTATGGGTATTCCGGCAGTAAGCAACACACATATAGGTGATACTGCCGAAGTATTTAAAAACTATAACGCCGGCGTTGCAATTGAAGAATTTAATGAGGATAATTATGCAAGAGCAATTGAATCATTAATTCAATATCCCTTTAATAAAGATGAAATTATTAAAGGCGCTACTGATTATTTTTCTTCGGAAAAAGGTATCAGCCTTTACAAAGAAGTGTATGAAAAAGTGAGTGCATGAAAAAAGGGCCATATCATTTTTTATTAATTTATCCTTTGCAAACTGCGCCCAGCCAGCGTTTCAGGTTTGAGCAGTTTTTTCCGTTGTTGCGCAAGCATGGTATATCTTATACAACGAACAGTTTCTATGATGATAAAACATTTTCAATTTTATATAAAAAAAACAACCGATTTGTTTTAGCTCTAAGATTGTTAAGTTGTTTTTTGCGCAGGTGCCGGCACATGTTTTTCCTTCGCCGTTATCAATACATTTTTATACAACGCGGAGCAGCGCCTTTTGGGCCACCTCTGTTTGAGTGGATCATCCGGTTTATTTATAGGAAGCCCATCATTTATGATTTTGATGATGCAATTTGGATGTCACCACAGGCCAACGAATCAAAACTTTCCAAATGGGTAAAGGCATACTATAAAGTAAAAAAAATATGTTCCTGGTCTCATCTTGTTATTGCCGGAAATCAACACCTATCTGATTATGCAAAACAATTCTGCAAACATGTTTTTATAATACCGACTGTAGTAGATACTGAAAAATTTATGCCTGATGACACAGTTATAAAAATGCCGGTAACTATAGGCTGGACTGGTTCGCACACTACCTTACCTTATCTTGAATCTTTAGAACCTGTGTTATCCCGGCTTCAAAAAAAATATAATATTTCATTAAAAGTAATTGCCAATAAGCCGCCTTCTTTTAAAGATGTCAACTTTGAATTTGTAGAATGGTCAGAAGAAAATGAAGTTAATGAGCTTCGTAAAATTGATATTGGGATAATGCCATTGCCTTTAGATGAGTGGACCAAAGGGAAATGCGGCTTTAAAGCCATCCAGTATATGGCTTTGGAAAAGGCGGCTGTTGTATCTGCCGTGGGCGTTAATAATGAAATAATTGACCATGGTAAAAATGGCTTTGTGTGTTCAAATGATGGTGACTGGGAAAAGGAACTGTCTTATTTAATTGAGCATAGTGAAAAACTTCCCGAAATTGGAAAAAGGGCAAGAGATAAAATAACTAAGGATTTTTCATTAGAGAAAGCTGAAGCTCTGTGGTGCGAAGTTCTGAAGACTCATTAATCACATAGTTTAATTCAGGGTCTTTTTTCTTTTTAGGCAGTGAGTTAATCAATACAAGTGCTATTAAATAAAAAGGTATACATGGGGCTTTATAGCGTACCAGTGCTCCAAAATTATACGTCGTAAAGCCAACAGCGAAGCCAAAGATCAAAGCAAAAGTTATACAAAAAAGAATTTCTTTATCTGATAAAAGATGCCTGAAAAATCTGAATATGCCGGTTTTAAAAATTACTTTAAACGTATACAACATAATCAGAAAACTCTCTAACGCAGAAAGTAACATAACCGGATTTGTTACTTCCCATAAATATGGTCTGAAAAAGGTAACATTCAATGCCAGTGGAAATTTGGAAGCAATGCTGGCGGCACTCGAAAAATCAATGTCTCCCAATGAATAGGCTGAGCCCGTTCTGTTTTCAGAACCCCGGCCGGCAACTGAAATCCGGGAATGATAATCCTGGTAAGTCTGCGCAGTTTCTGCAAGATTTTCCAAGGAATATCTCTGTAGCGATTCGCCGATTTCATTCATTGATAAAAAAGCAATACCAAAAATTACCACTGCAGCAAAAGGAAGCACCATAATTCTAAAGAAGAAGCTTTTGATCCTTGAGCGCAATGTAAGCATTGCGTAAAGAGCAAGCGAAACCAGCAATGCCAAAGCAATGTAGGCTTTAAGGTTAATTATCACATAAAAACTAAATAATAATAAGCATAGTGAAACAAGTTTTCTCTTATTGAATAAAAACAGGTTTTGAATTGTCCATACAATAACGCCGGTAAAAAGAAGGCATAAACTATCTTTCATTATACCCGAACTCCAGAAAACAACTCCCGGAATAAAAAGTGTAACTATAGCCAATTGCTTATGTAATTGAGGGAAGAGGCGGTAAAAAGAAATGAATAATAACCATAGCCCTATCATTGACAGCGCTGAAAAAACAAGTGTACAGGACCAGAAAGAGTTGAAGGAAAATAAATTTATAATACTGGTAATCTGCTTGGTAAAAACAGAGGAAGGTGAACCGCCTAATAAAAGTTCGTGATCTGCCAGGCCGGCAAATCCAACTTTTCCTGAAAAAAAAGCTTTAAAAAAAGATGAGGCCCCACGAAAATACATTTGTGTATCACCTCCGCCGTAGTAGTAAACATATACCCACCCAAAACATAACCCACAAAATAATTTCAGGGTGAGGGCTTTCATAAAATAACCACGAATTTCAGGCTTTATTTTCCGGGAAAAAATATAGCCTATCAATAAGATCATTACAAAATAAATGGCTATCAGGAAGGTATCTATAGCTCCGATGTGGTTATTCATTCTACAGTTAAAATTAGTTTATTCACTCTATGATACCGCTATTATTGAGCTTTAGGCATTCTAAAATCTTATCCTATACATTTTAAGAATCTATTGATACTATACAAAAGTGTAATTATTCTACAAGCGGTAAATAATAAACGGTTTATTTTTGAAAAAAAAAGTTCCAGGTTTACTTTTTTTAAATGTCATTTGTATGCGAATTAATACCTTCCGGTGCTGATAAACAACTTTTGGGCGACCTTTAAAACTCCAAATATTTTCCCTTGCCGCGAGTCTTAAGAATACTTAACCGTTTAATTGTGGGTGGCCCTGTTTTAAATGCGGTTTATCTTACGCATTACATGGCGCCGGAATTTGAGACCTTGCTGGTAGTTGGTGACAAAGAACCGCATGAACAAAGTGCAGAGCATTTAACTAAGCAACTTGGTGTTGAGCCAATAATTATTCCTGAAATGGGGCGTTCAATTGACGCCGTGAATGACTATAAAGCCTATAGGAAATTAAAAGCTATCATTAAAGAATTTAAGCCTGACATTGTGCATACACATGCCGCAAAACCAGGTGCTCTTGGCCGTATGGCAGCCTATAATTCCGGGGTAAAAGTAATTGTGCATACCTATCATGGCCATGTTTTTCACTCCTATTTCAGCTCATTTAAAACCAATATGTATTTACAGATAGAGCGGTACCTTGCCAAAGTAAGCAGCGCCCTTATTGCCATTAGCCCGTTACAGAAAAAAGAGCTGGTAGAAAATTTTAAAATTGCGCCTGAAGATAAATTTTCCATTGTACCACTCGGGCTTGACCTTGATAAATTTCAAACCAATTTCGAGGAAAAAAGACATGCTTTTCGCCATGAATTTTTATTAGATGATGATACCATTGCGGTAAGCATTATCGGCCGCCTTGTGCCGGTAAAAAATCATCATCTTTTTATAGAAGCCCTTTCACATGTTATCAATAACACTTCAAAAAAGATAAAAGGTTTTATTGTTGGCGATGGAGAAATGCGAAGCACATTGCAACAGTATGCAATAAGCATGGGCCTAACTATTGCTACGCCTGAAAGCAAGCATAATGACGCAGCATTAATTTTTACCTCATGGCGCAGCGATGTAGATGTTATAAATGCCGGCAGCGACATAATTACACTTACTTCATTTAATGAAGGCACACCCGTAAGCCTGATTGAGGCACAGGCTGCACAAAAGCCAATTGTATCTACAAGGGTTGGGGGAATACAGGATGTTGTGCAGGAAGGTAAAACAGCTTTGCTTTCCAATATAGATGATAAAAATGCTTTTTACAGCAACCTTCTAAAAATTGTTGAAGATGATAACTTGCGCCATAACATGAGCCAACAGGGTAAAATAAATGTGATTACCAAATACAGTTATCAAAATCTTGTAAATAATATGAGCCACTTGTATTACGATCTTCTCCGGAATGCTTCTGCCAATAGCTTTGTAAGAGTTTAAACAAAATTACAGAAACTTTTGTTTAAAGGGATAGCTCAAAAGTTATATGCACTTTACAATCAAAGACATTGAAAATTTAAGTGGGGTTAAAGCGCATACCATTCGTATTTGGGAACAACGGTATTCTTTTTTAAAACCCGGGAGAACTGAAAAAAACATAAGGTTATACAATGATGAGCAGCTCAAAACCATCCTGAATATTGCCCTTCTTAATAAGCATGGTTATAAAATTTCGCACATCAATAAAATGAGCGAAGATGCCCGGCTTGAAAAAACAATTTGCTTATCATCTTTAGAGGCAAAAAATGAGATCATCATCAATGCACTTATTGACCAGATGAATAAGGTTGATATGGATGCTTATGAAGCATCTATTAATACCTATATTAAGAACAATGGCATTGAGAAAACGCTGGTGCAGATTATTTTTCCTTTCCTGGAAAGAATAGGTGTTCTATGGCTTACCAATCATATTAATCCGGCACAGGAACATTTGGTAAGTAATATTATTCGCCAAAAAATAATTGTTGGTATTGAAAATGTTTATTCATCAAAAAATAGCAGCAAAAGCATTTGCATGTTTTTACCGGAAGGGGAATATCATGAGTTGAGTTTATTATTTATTTGTTACTTGCTTAAAAAGGAAGGTGTAACAATTATTTACTTAGGCGCCAGCATACCATTAAAAGATGTTCAATTTATCGTAAAGCTAAAAAAGCCGGATTACATTTTTTCACACCTAAC
>JANLXV010000046.1:0-3081 GCA_031365305.1 Chitinophagaceae bacterium | reverse complement strand
ACCGAAAGTGGAAAAAAATTAGCTATGTTCAATGTGGCCACCAGCGAAAGCTACCGCAATGCAGAAGGTGAAAAGATCACAGAAACACAATGGCACAGAGTTGTGGCCTGGGGCAAGGTTGCTGAAATTGCTGAAAAGTATTTGGATAAAGGAAAAGAGATTGCGCTTGAAGGCAAGCTCGTTAATCGCAGCTATACTGATAAAGATGGTAACAAAAAGTACATCACCGAAGTACAGGCCACTGAATTACTTATGCTGGGTGTAAAGGCCGTATCGTAAAGTTGTGGGTCAAGGTCACAGGTAAATAAAAAGATCATGATTGTTGATCGTGATTTATCTGTGGCTTTTTTGTATTATTTTAATGGTAACTATATATCACTTAGACCTGCCATTCCTCTATAGCAAGAGTGATATATATTTATACGCTATATGTACAATTTTATCTTTTGGGTTTTGTATAAAGCCAATATAAATGATGGGAATTTTACAGCAAAGTTTCAGGCCACTATTATCGTGCTTTTTGCATTATATATTCACTTGGTTTTTGTATGGCTCATCGTACAAAGCTTATTCGTGCAAATGTTTACCTCATTCAATTTAGATTATTTAAAGAGCAAAGAAACTCAGGTAGTTATAATTGCGCTATCTGCCTTTTTAATCTATAAGTATTATAATGCAAATAGGATTCAGAGAATTGTAAATAAATATTCTGAGAATGAAAGCTATGATGTACTAGACAAATTAAAGGTAGGGTTGTTGATTTTCATACCGCTCATTTCCATAATCTTGATATTGGGTAATCAACCGAAATGAGAGTTCCTAAAAGCATTGCCTTTGGTTCCGAAAGCCGCCTTGTCTACTGTTATACACTTGAACTAATGATTTGATTCAAATGCATACTTCTTCTTCCATAACGCCTGACCTTACTAATCAAATGTTCCAACTGGCTGACCGGCTGGTGAACCAGAGTTGCCGCAATATTTTTCTTACCGGCAAGGCAGGCACAGGCAAAACCACTTTTTTAAAGCACATCAGGCAAAATTGTAACAAGCATATTGCGGTTGTAGCGCCTACAGGTGTGGCAGCCATTAATGCCGGCGGCGTTACCATTCATTCTTTTTTCCAGTTACCTATTTCACCGTTTATTCCAAATACATTACAACAACATACAAGTTTTGGAGGAGTAAACGATGATGTAATAAATACTCATAGCCTGCTGAGCCGCCTGCGCATGACCAATGAAAAAAAGAATGTATTGCAGGAACTGGAGCTTTTGATTATTGATGAAATAAGCATGGTGCGTTGCGATACCATAGATGCTATTGATACAGTCTTGCGCCATATCCGTCAAAGGCCACAACAGCCTTTCGGCGGAGTGCAGGTACTCTTTATCGGAGACATGCTGCAATTGCCGCCGGTGGCTACAGGCCAGGAATGGCAGGTACTATCTGCCTTTTATAACAGCCAGTATTTTTTTGACAGCCAGGTTTTAAAAAATGATCCGCCGATTCATATTGAGTTCAATAAAATTTACCGCCAAAGCGACCAGGCATTTATTGATGTACTTAACCAAGTTCGCAATAATGAAATGGACCAGGAAAGTTTTCAGGTATTGAACAGCAGGTTCATACCAAACTTTCATCCGTCGAAAGATGAAGGCTTTATTATTCTTACCACACATAATTTTAAAGCACGAGAAACTAACCAGAGAGAATTGGATTTTTTAGCAAGCAAACAATTTTCGTATCCTGCAGAAATTGTTGGTGATTTTAATGAGAAAGCTTACCCGGCTGATGAAGTTTTACATCTGAAAACCGGGGCGCAGGTTATGTTTATAAAGAACGATACGGCAGACCGTGGCAAAAGATATTTCAATGGAAAGATTGGTACTGTATCATTTCTTGATAAAGAAAAAATAATTGTTCAGTGTGTTGGTTCAGAAGAAGACATAGAGGTTCAAAAAGAAACGTGGGAAAACATCCGTTATACTTTTAATAAACAGACCCGGCAATTAGATGAAGATGTGCTAGGTTCATTTAAACAATACCCGTTGCGTTTAGCCTGGGCCATCACCATTCATAAAAGCCAGGGCCTCACTTTTGATAAAGCTATTATTGATGCAGGTGATTCTTTCTCGCCAGGCCAGGTTTATGTTGCACTCAGCCGCTGTACTTCCTTAGAGGGGCTGGTATTGCAAAGCCACATTCGTACTTCTGGCCTTTTAAATGATGAACGTATTGTAAATTTCTGCAGGCAAAGTGCAACGGGTAATCAACTTACACAAGAACTGGCCAACGCTGCCATTAATTATCAATTGACTTTGCTGTCATCAGTTTTTGATTTTACAACTGCAACCGGTAATAGTAAAGAGCTTTCCACTTATTTGCAGGCCTTGCCTTCTTCATTCAATACAGCCTCGCTTGAATGGGTTAAAGTTTTAGAAGAAAAAATAGAGCAACTGCAGGTTGTAGGCGGCAAGTTTCAAAAAGAATTAAAAACCATTTTCTCAACAATTACTTCGGTACATGACAACGATATTTTAAAAGCACGGCTTAAAGCAGCCGCAATCTATTTTATCAACGGCCTGAAATCAATCATGGATTTAATAGTGCATACGTCTGTTGTTACCGATAGCAGGCTTCATGCAAAGGAAGTAAATGATAACCTTCGGGAAATTTATGGCCAGTTGGCTCTAAAAAATTTTTTGCTGCAAGATGATGAACACCTGGCTGACATTGAATCTTATCATAAAAGAAAAAAGTCGTTTCAGTTACCATCTTTTTCCGTGAATGTTTATGCAGGCGCATCGCAAAAATTTGCTGAAAGTCCGCACCCCGTTTTGCATCAGCAATTAAGAAAAGTAAGGGAAGAAGTTTGCTCAAAAAAAAACCTGCCTATTTATATTGTTGCCGGCTCAAATACCATTGATGAAATGGCCCGCTATTTACCGCAATCATTAGAAGAGCTTGCGAAGATCAGTGGTTTTGGTGAAGTAAAGATCAAACAATATGGTAATTTGTTTCTTGAAGTGATTATGGCTTATAGTCATCAACACAACCTTGTTTCACTCATACACGAAAA
>JANLXV010000224.1:0-9608 GCA_031365305.1 Chitinophagaceae bacterium | reverse complement strand
TGGCGGTATAAACCAGTATACCCGATTGCTTATTAAGCGTGCGGCCTGCTCCCTGAAAATTTAAATTTTTTATTTTAAATCCTGCTGCATCAAAAATATAGATTCCCTGTAAAGTATCACTGTATATAGTTGCCCGGCCTGTGCCATAAGACCCGATCACAATTGGTTTGGTTGGGGTTCCTACATCTGTAGAACTGAAACTTAAACTGCCATTAAAAGTGCTTCCACCTAAAAATAAAATAGTATCACCATTAAAATTTTTTGCATTTACTTTTTTAATGGTGAGCCAGGGTTTTGAAACAGATGTGCCTGTATTGGCATCCTTACCGGATGGACTTATATAATAGGTAAGGGATGAAGCTGTGCACGGCAAAAACGGCACGATTACACAGGCCAAAATTTTTAAGTTCATACAATGATATTTATAGTTATAAAAATTGCAGGAATAAAATATTGGCAAAAACCTACGAGGTAGGTTTTACAATTTTTATTGCGGAAGAAGAAGTAAGTTGAAGAAGGTGTTTTAAACGAATGGTATTTATAGGATGGGCGCTCTAAAGTAACATTTTACTTCAATAAGTGCAATGTTTATTTATCCATTTCCTAAAAATTAATAGCGCCGTAAGGCCATTTTGATTTGTATTTTGAAAGCTTTCCAGATCGTTTTTCTATCGCGGTGTAAATTCAACGCTTTTTTAATACTTGCCTTTACAAAACTTTTATTTTTAGTAGACTTCCAAACTTCAGTAGCTGTTTTAAGAGCATAATGGCTGTAAAATATTTTTGATAAGTCTAATACAGCTTTTTGTTTGTCTGCAGGTAATAGTTTTTGAATGTTTTGCATAGCAGCTAATATGTCATCAACATAACCGCCATTTAAAAATTTTTGCCCTGTAATGGAATTCCCATGTTTACGGTATTCAGCAAGAATCATTGTAGTGTAAGCGACAGGATAACATTTCGCCATGCGAACCCACATTTCCCAATCTTCGCCATAAGTAACGCCATAAAAAGCGCCAAGCTTTTCATATACCTCCCGTTTAAGCGTTAATGCACAATATTGAACAGTGTTTCTAACAGCAATCCTTTCCTGCCAGTTTTTTAAAATCCCATCTTTTTCAGCCTCGGGCTTTTCATAATATAAAAATTCTGATTGCTCATTAATATAACTGTACCTGCAAAAAGCTGCACCGGCATGAGGATATTCATCAAACAATGCATTTATAATTTTATAATACCCGGGTTTTACCTTATCATCTCCATGTAATAAATGTACCAATATGCCGGTTGAGCGATTGATGCAAGTTTCAAAATTTCGCAGGCTTCCAACATTCTGTTCCTGCCTGAAATACTTTATCCTGCCTTTGCCGATTCTTTCTACCATACTAAATATGTCCGCATCAGTACTGGCATCATCAACAACCTCAATTTCCATTTCTGCTTCGGGTAAAACATTTTCTAAAACACTTAACAAGGCCTGCGGCAAAAATTGGCTGCAATTGTATGCGGGTATTTTTACAGACCATTTAGGTCTTGCTGTTCCGGGAGCAAGCGGTGAAATTTGGGGA
Source organism: Chitinophagaceae bacterium (assembly GCA_031365305.1). Taxonomy (GTDB): domain Bacteria; phylum Bacteroidota; class Bacteroidia; order Chitinophagales; family Chitinophagaceae; genus Ginsengibacter. The sequence continues at coordinate 8,040 of JANLXV010000224.1, read as the reverse complement.
GGTGATAAAGGTATTCTTTCCATAATAATTTTACCAGGCTTTACGGCCGACCTCTGGCAAGCTGTATTTATTTTTAAGTTGAAGAAAACTTTTTTCAATAAGATGCCAACTGAGAAAAGCAATCGCTAATGTAAAAACGGAAGCAAAAATAAAAAGGCTTAGTGGTTGAATTTTATCTGCAAAATAATACATGATCAATTGCTGCACCGGCCACGCATATAAATAAGTGCCATAGCTAAAGTCGCCTTTGGAAGCGAATTTTGAAAAAATAAATCCTGGATGAAATGCTATGTAAAATAACAAATACGATCCGGCTACAGGCATTACAATATCTACCATGCTGCCTTGCAAACTGGCAACTACAATAAGTATCAGCGAAAGAAGCGTTAAGCCTGTATGTCTTGGCACGTTATCTTTAAAAATGTAGAAGCAGGCGCCGGATAAAAAATAAGTGAGAAATCTTGGTAAATAATAGGGATCGCCCAAAAAAAGTGATTTGTAATTTGCATCCCACGGAAAGAAATTGCCAAATTTTTGAAACAGCATTATCGAATAAGCAAGGATAAACAATAAAAGTGTGATCCACTTTATTTTATGGATTTTCATCAATGCCATTACGGGTACAAAAAGATAACAAATGAATTCAAATTGAATGGTCCATAATGGTGAATTTAATTTACGGGGCAAAGGAACGCCTTCGAAACCTGCGCCTGCTTTTGGCGATTGCAGCGTTAACAGCCTCGCTACATTATTTTTGAGACCCACAGCAGAAAAATAATGCTTTATATTCTCATATACATTTACGCCTTTTATTGAACCTAAAGCACCAAATAAAAAAAGGCTTAATAAAAAAGCAATGGTAAAGCCAGGCACTATGCGCAGTACTCTTTTTACTAAATAATCTTTAAGAGATGAACTATTTTTAAAACTTCCTGTAATTAAAAACCCACTGATAACAAAGAACCAGTTAACCGCCATGCCACCAAAGTCAGATGTGTTTTTGGTAATTCGCATATAAGGCTCTATATCCCTATTGGTGCCATAAAAAATTACATAGCTATGGCTAAAGATCACTATTAAAGCCAGCAGCAGCCTAAGCAGATCAAAATTGTTTTTTCGAAGCGGGTGTGTGATTAAAAGCAAATTATGTTATGGTTTATATTTTTATTGTAGTGATTTTAAAAATTACAATTGTATAATTTGCTTTTTAAAAAATGATTTGGCTGCTTGTTTGTATTTGCCCAAATAGTATAAAAGTTTTATGTTTTCTGATTTAGGTAAATGTTTTAAAAAGAAGTTGGCGATAAAACGATGTTTATAGTAAGCTGCCGCTTTAATATCTTCTATGTTGTTGTTTATGTTCTCTTTTTCAAGAATTTTTCCTGACAACAATTTCAATTGTTTTAAACAATCGGCTACAAAGTAAGCGCTCTTTCTTTTTAGCAATGGCTCAAAGTGATGTTGAAGGCAATCAAGATAATCAACCGGCAGGCTATAGTCTTCTCCTGCAAGCCATTTAAAATTTCTCTTTAAAATGCTATGCTGTGTTTCGTCGTATTCTTTTTTTCTTAACACCTGGTGAAGACTTTGGTCAGTCACTCTATAATCCATTAATACTTCCGGCTGGTTATATAATTTATAATTACGCGTTAATTGCCAAAACAATTCAAAGTCTTCCGAATAGGCCATGGTATACATTCCTACGTCAATAACAGCTTTTTTACTAAAGATCACTGATGGATGATAAATCCAGCATATAAAGTAGAGGTTGTAGTAATAAAACCTGCTTTCAAACAAATCCTGCCTGATAAAATTTCTATGCTGATCAACAACATTTACCCAGCATGAAAACAGATCGCCATCGGGATGCTGTAAGATAAAATCGTGCTGCTTTTGTAGGCGCTCCGGGTAACATACATCATCACTATCCATCCTGACTATCCACTTACATTCAGCAAGCTGAATACCTTTATTTAAGGTATAGGAGATACCGGAATTTTTGTCATTGTGATATAAACGGATCCGGTGATCCTGGTAAGATTTTATAATGGCTACACTATCGTCAGTTGAACAATCATCTATTATAATGAATTCAAAATTGGTTAAGGTCTGCTGTAATATGCTTTCAATGGCTTCCTTTAAAAATCGGGAAGCATTATAAACAGGCATTACTACAGATATTTCAGGCATAAAGTATTATATCATAACGATCAAAAAATATTATCCGGGCAATACTTTTCGCACTATTTTTTTTAAAGTCTTTGGTAAAGTTTTCGTACACCAATATTCAAAAGGTTTGTGATAGGGTAGAAGCGCTTTGCTAAGTAAGGCTCTAAGCTGTATATCTCTGATATCATTTTTATCAAGGTATTTTAAGAACCATTCCAAAAAATATTTTCTCACATTATCGTACTGCCCATCAGCCTTTACCCACTTAACAATTGAACCCGGCCTTTGCCTGTACAGGTTATTACTTTTTGATGAAACAAAAACTTTTTGCGTTAAATAAATTTTTGACAAGAAGGCCTGGTCTTCATACAATGAATATTGTTTTTTGAAAGTTTCTTCAAAGCCGCCAACTTCATCAATAGCTTTTCGTGTAAGCATTAAACCTGATGGAACTGGTGCAGCGCCCCTGCCTAATGGATATAAATTGTATAATAATGATGGGGGATCGTATACCTGTTCTGTGTCAGTGCCCACCTGTATTGTTATGTCAGTAGACGTTGTCTGGTGCCAGCTATGCCAGTATATTGATGCTTCAGCAATCATTCCAAGTCCGGGATTTCTTTCAAAAACAGATACCTGGTTTATAAGCTTATCGGGTAGCCAAACATCATCCGCATCAATAAAGGCAACAAGTTCACCACTGCTGTTTTTGATACCATTATTTCTGCTTGTACTCAAACCCATGTTAATATGACCAGTGTGTTCGCAATATTTTATTTTATTGTTTGAACGAGAGTATTCCTTTGCAAAAGCGGTACTGTTATCTGAAGAGCCATCATCTACCAATAACAGTTCCCAGTTAGTGTAGTGTTGGTTGATCACACTGTCTACTGTTTCTTTCAAAAACTTTTCTTCGTTATAAAAAGCTATTACAACTGATACAAGCGGTTGATGTAAAGTGCTGTTTAATAGATCATCTACTTCCGGGTGTTGTATTTTATGAGTGGCGATATAATTTTTTAACCACATTAAAAACTTTCGTCTCACCTGGTAATAAACATTATCATTAGAGGAGGAGCCTACTAATGACTCAGGCCGCTGTCTATAAAGATTATTGCATGCCGGAGAGATGTAGATCTTTTCATTTAAATATATCTTACTTAAAAAAACCTGGTCTTCATACATGCCGGTAAAAGCATCATCAAAACCACCATATTTTAATAGTATATCTTTTTTAATAATCACTCCACAAACACAAGGTGCAGCTCCACCGCCCAGCGGATATAAATTTTTAATTAGTTGTGGAGGATTATAAATTACATCCTGCGTTGTACCTATTTCTATTACATCATCTACAGCCTGTTCATCTTTCCAACTGTACCAATATTTTGTTGCTTCACAGATCATTGCTACATTGAGAGAATCAAAAAGCTTAACCTGGTTTGAAAGATAATCAGGCAACCAGATATCATCAGCATCCAGAAAAGTAATTAACTCTCCGGAAGCTTCAATAATAGCGACATTCCGGCTGGCACTTAAGCCTTTATTTATATGAGATGTATGTTCTTTATAGAGAATTTTTTCAGGATAAGATGATGCGTATTCTTTCGCAATAGCAGTGCTGTTATCAGTTGAGCCATCATCAAATAATATCAATTCCCAATTACTATAATGCTGCGCCAGAACACTTTTAATAGTCTGCTCAATAAATGTTTCAACATTTAAAAAGCACGTTATTACAGAAACTTTTGGAGAATTTTTTTCACTGGTCACAGGCTCAGCCATTGGTTCAGTTTTCTTTTAAATATTTTACCATTATCATTTTCAACTTTAAAACGTCCCAGCCTGTATGGCTGAGTGAGCGTTGCAATGTGTAGCGATTCTGTTGTGAATGCCGCCTTTAACCCGCATTCACTGCATATATCCTGCGTAGCTGTATTATAATTGCCATAGGGATAAGCTAATAAATCAATGTTCTTTTCTGTAACGGTTTTTAAATAGTTACGATTGCCTTCTATTTCATTTTTTTGTGTATCATAGTCATGAAAGCCAAGCGCTATGTGAGTTTGTGTGTGTGCGCCGATGCTAAATAAACTGTCATTGGCAACAGCAAGCACCTGATCAGTTGACATTACTTTGTATAGAGATTCCGCTGGCATGGTGGCATTTGACCAGGTTTTTATTTTACTTAAATATTGTGATTGCTGACTTGTAGAAAGCGGTTTTAAAACTTCCCATACTTTATAAAAAAGTTCACCTCTTTTTGTGGGCGGTAATTCTTCACATGCATTCCATTTTTCATGCTTTGCCTGCAATGCGGGCGATAGCAAAGTCTCATTGTCCAAAGTAGCTTTAATAGTTTTGCTGTCAATGATCATCTCAAAATAACCTGGTAAATTTTCTGCAAAGAGAAAAATATATTCAAGTTCATCCCACCAAAAAAAATCTGAATGGCCTGGCTGCTTTGAGGTAATAAAGAAAGTTGCAGGAAGATCATACTTTTTCAGAAGAGGAACTGCAGTTGTGTAATTATCAAGATAGCCATCATCAAAGCTTATAGCTATCGCATCATGTTTTAAAGTATTTGTTTGAAGAATGTCAATCATCTCGTATAAGCTTACAACATTTTTTTGTTGATTTAGCACTTCAAGGTGTTGCTCAAAATTTGATGGAGAAACAGCAATGTCCCATACATCCGACTGCAGATCAGCAATGTGATGATACATCAACACAATACATTTATGTTTTTTTCTTATGTTGAATAAATTGAGCAAACTGGTCAAGCAAATTTCTTTTGAACTTTTGCAGTGGTGATTACCTGGAACTGTTGATCCCTGTGATCCATCATTTTTTTAGTGACTTCGGAAATGCCCATGCCATACAGAAATGCTGAAGCTACATACACATTACCAAAAGTATCAACGTCAATTTTTGCACCTGGAAACATTTCTTCACAAAGCTTCCTTATTGCCCTGTCTGTAAAAGCCCAATACCAGGTTTCTTTCCATTCGCCATGATCAATAGGCGTTATATATGGGTTGGTCATAAGCAATATTCCACCGGGTTTTAAAATGCGGTGACAAGTTGCCAGCGCAGCCTTAAAATCGTAAATGAGATGAAGCGTTTGGGTAAGCACCACGCAATCAAAAGTGTTGTCGGGTACCTGTGGTGCATTGCTTAAGTCTCCTACAAATGTTGCTTTGTTATTGGTGGCATCAACATGCAGGATATCACTTTTTGTTACAGCATTGCCACCGTATTTTAAAGTGTATTCATTGTCGCCAATTTCCATTACACGACCTTTAATATTTTTACTTTCTTTTTGTAAAAAATTTTCAATGTAGTACCTGTCAACAGGCCCGCCACGGTCGTAGCCAAATTCAATACTTAAGGGATTTTTGCGCCTGAAATCGCCTGGCTCTACCTTACCAATTTCGGGTCTGTAAGATCTATATAAATCTTTTTTATAAAGCCAGCGTAAAAAGCTGGCTGGTGCATATTTTTTTATTAAAGTATTAAACATTGATGACGGTTTAGTTTGGGAAGATGGATATGATGTTGGGTTAAGATTATTTTGTTTGGTGGCAATTGAACGGTAATATTTTTTCCAGATTTTATTGCCATTTATTAATGCTTTTCTTTCATTATCATTTTCAAGAAAAGGCTTTTGACTGTTTAAAACTTTAAGCACCGACGACAACATTAATTGAATATTGCCTGACATATTAGAGCTGTGTAATCTATAGGCTGCAATTTGTTTTACATGATGCAAAACAGGGTAATTCCTGCTTATCCTTAAATATAAATCATAATCTTCACATGCTTTTAGTGATGTATTGTAGCTGTAAGCCTCAAAAATTGTTTTACGATACATTACCGCAGCATGCATACCTATATAATTGCCTTGCAAAAAATGCCAATAATGATGATCGTTCACTATTTCTGATTCAATTATTTCAACCCCTTCATCAACAAATACTTTTTTATGCGCACCTGATACAAAAGCTATGTCTGGATTATCTATAAGATATTTTGCATTTATGCTTACCGCATCTTTTAACAGCCAGTCATCAGCATCAAGAAAAAGGAGATACTTACCATTGCAATTTTTAATTCCGGTATTTCTTGCGGCAGACAATCCCTGGTTAACTTGGTATACGTATTTTACCTGCGGGAACTGTTTGCAAACCTGAGCAGTGTTATCCGTTGAGCCGTCGTCAACAACAATTATTTCTCTATTCGGATAATCCTGGCTGAACACACTTTCAAAGGCTTCCCGTAAATATTTGCCATGATTATAACATGGTATTATTACAGATACAAGTGGCAAATCATTATTGTGATTATCTCTTAACACAACAATTATTTTTTTATGTTGTGATAAAATAATAAACCTGAAATAACACCTTTTACTTCCTGGAACACCGTTTTTCTACGGCCTGTGTAAAATGGAAATCCACGCCAGATGTGGTTGAAATAATATTTGGGAAATACTCTATAAATATGATTTTTATAGCCGCTGTCAGGTTGAAGGTTTTGTTGCGTTAAGGCCGCGGCGGCGTAACCACGCATATAATAAAATATCTGGTGTTTTAATCCCTTGATGTCTTTCCTGTGTTCATGAAATGTTATGGCTCTCGGATTATAATGCACAGTGTAACCATGCGTTAAAATACGAAACCACATTTCTGAATCGCCATTACAACCGGCAGCACCCACATCTAACAACTCATCAAAAATGCCGGCTTTATCAAACGCAGCTCTTCTGAATGCCATGTTTGCGCCGGCGCCAATTTCCCAAACCGGCGGCCCCTTTTGTAAAGTCGATTGAAAAAATTTGGTATCATAAAACTTATCAATATAACCTCTGTTAAAACTCCAGTATTTTTCAAAGATGGTTTGCGCTTCTGTATCAAGTGAAGACGCTATTACCAAACCCGTCATGGCACCTACAGCTTCATTTTTAAAAGTTTCCCAAATATGATGCAGCCAAAGATGATGTACCACTACATCATCATCTGTATAAGCTATAATAGATTTAGTACTGTTTTGCAGACCGGTGTTTCTTGCAATGTCCAGCCCTTTCCGTGGTTCTCTTACATACTTAATACCTGTAAACTTTTCAACAACTTCTTTCGATGAATCATCATCAGGATTATTATCTACAACAATTATTTCTTCAGCAATACACGATAATTTTTGTAAGCCGGTTAGGCATGTTTGCAGAAGCGATGGCCTGTTTCGTGTACATATAATTATTGATACCGGCACCTTGTATGGGAAAGAAACGCCTGGTTGTGTTTGAAAGATATTAGCAAGTTTTTCCTGCCATTCATTAAGTGGGTGATTGATCAGCCATAATTTCCAGTCAATGCTATTGTTATTTGCAGAATAGAACTTTATAGTGGCTGCAATTTTATCAATAGCTTTTAAACGTATTTGTTCCGGTGTGAATGCCTGGCCTGGTTCAATGAATAAATGTGCAAGCGCTTTGTCATTAAACCAGAAGACAAGATATTTTCCACCACCTTCACATGCAGTGAAAGACATAGAGCCTTCTGCAAGGTTTATATGTTGAATAGTATATAAAGGTGCGTGATTCATTTATAAGAACACTTAACTGAGTTGAGTTAAAGAGAAAGGAAATTTAGGCCGCACAGCGCCCCACCACTTTTCATAGTATTGCAAATCTCCCCTGTAATCTTCTACTTCAAAGGCAAGACATTCTTCGTAATTAAATAATGGTACAGAAGTATCACGTACTACGTTTATAGAGATATAATATGAGCCGTCATTTAAAAAGTTACCTGGAATTTTACATTCGCCTTCAACGAGCCCTTTATCATAAACCTTTCCTTCAGATAACAGATC
>JANLXV010000017.1:0-4048 GCA_031365305.1 Chitinophagaceae bacterium | reverse complement strand
GCAGGAAAAAGAATATACCGGCACAATTACACTTGGAGCTACAACACCTACTTATGACCTGGAAAGTGCGCCGGAACAATTTGTGAACACAGATTTTATTACAGATGAAATACTGGATAATGCCAGGCAACAGTTCGTCGGTAATATCCTTCAAACGCCACCCATACACTCTGCGATAAAGCAACAGGGAAAACCGGTGTACCTGTCAGCCCGCAAAGGCATTGAGGTAAAACTTGAACCGCGGCCAGTTATCATTCATGAGTTTACTTTAACAGGAATTGAATTACCGGTAATTACTTTTAAAGTGGTGTGTTCTACCGGAACCTATATCCGGAGCCTGGCTAATGATTTTGGAAAGGCTATTGGTTGTGGCGGACACCTTTCTTCGCTACGCCGGACCAGGATAGGAGCCTACAATGTGAATGATGCTATATCACCAATGCAGTTTGCTGAAGGGTATTTAAAATCTTAGGTGGTTAGTGGTAAGTTGTAATGGTAAGTTGGGAATGATGAATGCGATATTCGTCTCTTAATTCGTGTTACAACTGAAAACAAAATTCGTATTTTAAATGCTTTAAAAAGGGTAATCAATACCTATAGTAAAGTTGAAATTTTCATATCGCCATTGACGGTTTTCAAATTTATTTCCAAAGAGATTTTTAAAATTTACATCTGGTATTCGCCAGCCACTTCGCTCAGATAAATCAGGCCGTTTAATTCTGAAACCGAGATCAAACCTGATCAAAAAATAATTAAAATCAAATCGCAACCCTGTACCGGCTGATACGCCAAGTTGCTTATAAATATTTTTGAATTTAAACTGGGCACTATCTTCTGTACCGTCAGTTTTGGTGTTTTTAAAGTTCCAGATATTCCCTGCATCCACAAACACAGCGCCTTTTAAGTTCACGGCATTGGAAAATAGAGGGGCAATATTGTAGCGGTATTCTACATTGGCCTCCAGTTGTATGTCACCTGTTCTGTCGTTAAACCGGTTGCTTTGATAAGGTGCAAGTTTTTGACCTCCGATGCCGATGCCTCTTACAGGCCATCCCCGCATACTATTAGGCCCTCCGCCATAATATTGTTTAAAGAATGGTAAGGTAGTATCATCTTTTGAAAGCGGGATGCCCACGCCGCCAAAGCCACGAAACACCATTGCAGATTTTGGATGACTGATTGTGTATGTATAATCCAAATCCGCTTTTATAAATTCTCTCAAATATTTATTAAAGAAATTGCCTGTACTACTATTTTTCCCGCCAGACTTAAGCCTGCCCCATACCAGACCTGATTCTTCCAGGTTTATTTTTAAGGCATGTTGTCTTTCAGGATGGCTGGGGTTTGCATAGCCATAATTATAACTTAAGCTTTGGCCCATTACCAGGGCCGTGTTGAATGAATATCTTAAAAACGGATTGGCATTGAGAGTTGCATCAAAGGCTTCTGTTCTGTTATACAGTCTTCTGAAGTCAACATTAAGCGGCCTGTAAATCCAATTAGATGTTGCCTTTTTTGACCAGCTATAACCAAACGAGGTATTCAATACCTGCAGATTAAAAAAGCTTACCCTGTTAATTTGCGAGAGGTTAGTATTTATAAAAGTTTGCTGGCTCAATAGCTTTTGCCTGTTAATGTATCCGAAAGGCGTTATAAATTTTGGTATCACAATACTATTGGTGTAACTAAGCTCATTTGAATTTACGAGTGAGGTAGTGGTCTTACTATTCGTATTAAATTCTACACCAGCTCTAAAACTGTTTGTCATGCGGATGGCTTGTTTGGCCAGGTTGCGGTTAAGAATTGAAAGATTACCAGATACACCTAACAAATTTCCAGAACTGCCTGACGTAATATTATTTGTAGCGCTGTTGGTGGAATAGCTGAGCTCAACACTTCCTTCAAAGCCATACTTTTTTACGGGGATAAGCTTAACTACCAGGTTTAAAAGATTAGTATCTTTTAATTCAATGATATCTATTGCCGGGCTTTCCCATACGCCAAGCTTGTATAAACTGTTTAAAGTTTTATAATAATTTTCCTGTTTGTACACATCTCCTTTCTTTAGGTAGATGTTATTTGTAAGCAAACTTGTGATGAATAATTTTTGCCTGTAATTTATAATAAGACCTTTTGAATCTTCTCTTGTTAAAGCGGTGTCATTATATATTGTGCCGGGAACATAATCGGGCAATACATAAATATCATTAATATAAAATTTTGTAATGCCACTGCTGTCTTTGTTGGATTTGTTTAATTGAAGTGCAAGCTTAATAGTTGGCTTATCTCTTTTTTCATTGGCTTCTGCCAGTAATTGCAAAGCTTCAAAAGGATCTTCGGAAACTGTAGTTAGTGCAGCAATACTTGTATCGCCGGTTACTCTAACCAGGTCAGTGGTAAATTTATAATAGCCATTATTTCTGTACAGATCAACCAGCCGGTTTGTTTCAGTTGAGATCGCTGCTTTTGTAACGGGTTTATTTTCCTGCAACGGCGATTTTTTTTTCGTGTCCAGTGCCAGTTGCTGAAGCTCAGGTTTGTCAATAAGATAAGCAAAAGTGTCTATCAACGTACGTTTGCCTGATATTACATTGTAGGTTATTGTTACTCTTTTCTGGTCTTTTTTACTATTGCTGTCAACAGAAAAACTATAATTAGCCGATGGATTATAGTAACCAAGATTAATCAACGATACCTGCATATTGTCTGCTGATTTTCTTGCTGAGGCAGTATCAAATGCCGGAGGTCTGTCAATATAATGCAGTACAAAAGCCACATCTTTCGTACGCACTTTTGTGCTGTCATCAAGTTGTGTGTTGAGCCTTGATCTTATAATAACTTCTTCATCTTTTGTAACACCTTCGATATTCAGGTTAATGATGTTGCTGTAAACAAAAGGTTTATTTTTTTGATATTTACGTATTATTGTACACCCCGAAAAAAATATTAAAAAAACTAATAGGGAGGTGTAGGCAATAGATTGTGATCTGCAAAAAACCATAGTAGAAGCCATGTTGAGCAAAGCGGCTGCCAAATATATTCAAAGTTTGCACCATAAAAAATTCAGGGACGAAGCCGAATTGTTAATTGCTGAAGGTTCAAAAATATTACATGACATCATCACGTCAAAAAAATTTGAATGTAAAATATTATGTGCGACTGATGTATGGTTCAGAGAAAATGAAAGCTTGTCAGATGATGTTGCAAATGCAGAAAAAATTATTGTAACAGAAGATGAGCTTTCAAAAATTTCAACACTGCATACGCCTAATAAAGTGCTTGGTGTTTTTAAACAAGCAGTACCGTCAGAAGTGATTTTAGAAAACTCAATTACTTTAATGTTGGATGATATTAGTGATCCTGGCAATATGGGTACGTTAATAAGAATAGCAGATTGGTTTGGTATAAAGCATATTATTTGCAGCCAGCATTGCGTAGAAGTATACAACCCTAAAGTTTTGCAGGCAACGATGGGCAGCATAGCCAGGGTAAATATTATCTACACATCTTTAATAGAATTTATCCGGAATAATCAACAATCGGATATTTATTCGGCGGCATTACATGGCGAACCACTGTCATCACTAAAAGGAATCACTGAAGCCGTTTTAATTATTGGTAACGAATCAAAAGGAATCAGCGAACAGGTAATGGCATTATCAACAAAGCGGATTACTATACCGAAATATGGTGAAGCAGAATCTTTGAATGCAGCGGTGGCGGCTGGAATTATTTTGTCGCATATCAGGAAGTGAGCATAGTGAGCATAGTGAGCAGCGGTCAGGTATCAGCGATCAGCAATCAGCAATCAGCAGCCAGTGATCAGCTATCACTTTGCATTTTTTCATCTAATTTCTGAAAGCTGATTTTTGACCTCCAAATTTCTCTCGCTTGATTCATCTAAACTGTATCGCCTTAACAGGCTGTACTTTTTTTACCAGGATTGTTGGGATAATCAGCATTAAAAAGCAAATAATAAATGTACCGGCATCAACTGCTACAACCTGCCACCACACTACATCTGCATGTGCAGCCTTCATATAATAGG
>JANLXV010000006.1:0-9160 GCA_031365305.1 Chitinophagaceae bacterium | reverse complement strand
AGGGCTACCTCCGGCACCAACCAGGTAAATATTAAACTCCTTAAAAAAACACTTACAGGAAGTATTGAAGCTGCAGCCGGCGGCATAGTAACACTTACGAATGGTGCAAAAATTTCCCTGTTGGCAAACAGTATTGTTAACAGGAGCAATACTGTGGCTTACACCGGCACAGTAAACATTTATGCCGCTTATATTGATCCCTCTGCAACAGACATTGCCCAAACATTGCCCGGCTCATTCATGGCAGATGATATCAATAATAAAAGAGTAACACTGGCTTCTTATGGCATGTTAGCTGTTGAACTGGAATCATCAGGCGGAGAGAGGTTGCAACTGAAACCTGGTGCTGCGGCTACGCTTACCACACCCATACCTGCATCTCTTCAGTCAACTGCACCAGCCAGTATTGCTATGTGGTACTTAGATGAACAAAGCGGCCTCTGGAAACAAGAGGGCAGTGCCCGGAAAACCGGTGCAAATTATGTTGGCGATGTATCGCATTTTTCTTTTTGGAATTGCGACCGGCCTTTTTCTGCTGTAACATTGTCTCTAACCCTACAAACCTCAAAAGGGCTACCTCTTATTAATACACAAGTGCGCTTATCAGCTGCGGCTGTTGACACCTTTGCTGCATCAATGGCGTACGGCACAACGGATTCTCTGGGGCAGGTAAGTGGCCTTGTGCCTGCAAATACACCGCTGGTGTTAGATGTTTTAGATAATTGCAATAAAAGTATTTATACAAAAAATATTACTGCACTTAACCAAAATACTGACCTAGGAAAAGTAACCGTAACCAATGGTTCTTCTTCTATAATAACTATACAAGGGATGCTGCTGAACTGTAATGGTAAGGCGGTAACGAGAGGTTACGCCATTATAAATTTGGATAACATGGTTGCTTATGCTGCAGTGGATGATAACGGACATTTTGAAGCCGCAACTTTGTTATGCTCAGCAAACACAGGCAACTATGATTTAATAGGTGTTGATGAGAATGTAAATCAACAAGGCCAAAAGATAAGTGGCAAAATAATCATCCCGGTCACGGACATAAATAATGTGCCTGCCTGTGGCATTTCAAGTCTGGAATATATACAATACACGGTTGACGGTGTTGAGCATGCTATTACCGGTAAAAGTGGTTATGATTCGTCGCTGATCGCTTACAATTTTCCGCAGCCCAATACCATGCTTCTCACCACGGCTGTATTTGGTTGGAATGAAACAGATTATTCATCAATTGAATTCCGGTTTACAAGCCCCGCCCAGGCAGGTTCTTATTCTATGGACACGTTATTTGTTACGGCAGTAAATGGTGGCATCTTGGTTAAGCCATTTAATATTACCATCACTAATTTTCCTCAAAGTGCAGGTGAATTTTATGAAGGAAATTTCTCTGGAAATTTTACAGGTGATCGAAATAAATTACATAGCATTACTTGCACCTTCAGGGTGAGAACGAGACGATGAAATAAAATCATGCGACATTGTTTAAAACTTATAAATAAATTAATGGACTATTGATTAGTGGCGATGAAGACATAAACAATATTATTAGCGGCTGTATAACTAATGACCGCCAGGCCCAGGAAAAACTTTACAAAGCGTACTACCGGGCTATGATAAACTTATGCCTAAGATATACAAAAAATAATAGCGATGCTGTTGAAGTGTTGAATAATGGCTTTCTTAAAGTCTTTAAAAATATACAACGTTTTGATGCTGCAAAGGCAACGGTCTACACCTGGATACGCAAGATCGTTATCAACAGTTGCCTTGATTTTATCCAGGCTAAGCAAAGCCTTAAACGTCATCATGAAATAATAGAAGAACAGCAAATACACATACCGGCAGAAATCATTCAAAAAATGGATGCTACAGAACTGCTGCAATTAGTGCGGCAACTGCCACCCGCTACCAGGGCTGTTTTTAATCTCTTCATTGTGGAAGGTTATAGTCATAAAGAAATCGCTGCCCTTCTTACTATAAGCGAGGGGACAAGTAAATGGCATTTAAGCGATGCCAGGAAACAATTACAACAAATGATACAAAAACAAGATGTAAATATTCAATGAGTGAAAGACAACGATATGATGATTTGATAAACCAAAAGTTGAATGACCTGCCCGTGCCCGGTGAGGAAGCAGCATGGGAAAAGATGAAGAAGCTTTTGGATAAAAAAGAAGACGATGACAAGATTGTACCACCGGTATTTTTAAAAGGATGTGTGGGCTGGAGCTTGTTGTTATTAGTAATATTGGCTGGCGGCTGGTTTGTTCTAAAAGAAAATACCAAAAATAGCGGTACTACCCCGCAAATAAAAATGGATAAAGAAGATAGCTTTAAAAACAACCGGGCAATATTGCCAACATCACCGGCTCCCGGTTCTAACACCAGGTCTCCTGATACTATTGGTTATAAATCACAGGGTAAAAATCACTTTGTTGTTAAAGACACCAATCAAACCGGCGATACATTACGTGGTAATCATTTGCAACCAATCAATACTAAGATTACAGCGAACGATAGAAGCCGGTTTGTGAAAACACCAACAAAGCATTTTTCAAAATTGATTACAGTAACACAGCACAACCGTCATTTGCAAAAAAATATTATCGCACACGATAAAGTTGATAAGCCAATCGTCAACAAAGAGCTTGAAAATGATAAAATTAAAAACGTAACAAAAGATATTAAGCAGGAAAAGGATACAGCCATCATTCCTTTAATCATTTCGCCCGATACCATTATGGTAACATTAAAAGACACCGTAAGAATTACAGATTCAAACGGAATACATACGAACACCATACAAAAAGAGAAGGCCGGGAAACCCTTTCGTTTATATGTTGGGGCCGGCCTGTTACTGCAACAGCAAATACCATTTAGCCGACAGAAAGCAACACCGTATACGTATTACGGCAGAAAGGGTTCAGTAGCTGATTATATTCCTGCGCCTTTTTTGCGGCTGTATAAAGACAAGAAATGGTTTGTTCAGTTGGAGTTTCGGTATGGTGCGCCACAGCTTGTAAGAGCAACCCCGTATAGTCAGCAAATCTTTCGGGATTCGGGCGTTGGAGTCTTATACAGGAGGACAATTACTACCACCTTACGAAAAACATTTTACCACCAGGTGCCTTTAAGTTTTAATTATTATGTATTGCCACGTTGGTCTGTCGGGAGTGGCTTTCTGTACAGTAAATTTTACAGGGCAATATCGGAAGTGGAAGATGTTAAGCGAAATGTTACTTCTCAGGAAGAAGTGGTTACTAAAAAAATAACCTTCACCGGCAGCGATTCATCAGGCGTTTTTTCAAAGTCACAATTACATGTATTATTTCAAACAGAATACCAATGGAAACATTTTGGTGTTGGCCTCAGGTACACCAAAGGCTTGCAGCCGTTTATTAAATATACAGATGTAAACGGGCGACCGAAGGAAGATAAAAATCAAGCGTTACAGTTGTTTTTAATGTATCAGCTTTGGCAGCCAAAGAAACAGATGTGATACATAAAACAAAATTTATCGAATCTTACGACAGCATCAACCCAGGGAAGAACAAATAAGGATCAATGGACAGTTTGCTTTCAATAGCAGCTTCACATTCGCCTAATTCAATTTCAAGGAAAGATTTACAATGCCGGATGTGCCAGAGGAAAAGCTTATTGCGTTCTGTATTTTTTTCAAAAAGCTCAGGAAGCATTTCTGCTAAAAGGCCGTTCCAGCAGGCCTCTTCAAGTTGTTCCGTTGAGGAAAGTCTGTTTTTATCCTCCACATTTTTCTCAGCCCATTCCCGTTGGGAAAACCGGTTATTTGTAATGAGCAATATTTCCTGTTGTGTAAATGTTGCTTTCATAACAAAATAATTATAGGTATAAAACGCAATAGTTAAGATGTTATTTTGCTGGCTTTATTACATCGGGAATATTAAAAGTTGTGTTAACTCTTTAGAGTGTTTATATACATATTTATGCACAAGCTATGGGCTGATTTATTCAAGCAATTTCATTCTCCTCCTGCTAAAGGCATTACTTTTTTGGCATGCGAAATACCAATCATAAAATAATTTCATCTGCTATTGTATAATAAACTTTATAGGGGAATTTAGATATGAGGTGTTTTCTGACAATCCCATATTTTTCTATTTCGGCGCAGGGAAGCTTTTATCATCTGCCGATGGGCCATAGATAGAGGGCACAGGAATATCATTCAATCGCATATACACTGTTAATTGTCCGCGGTGATGCACCCAATGATTTAAAGTAACGCCAATGTCAGTAACCCTGGGAGCAGTATACATCACCTGGCCGCCGGCTTTCAAAGTAAAGTCTGCATTCAGGTCTTCATCATTTGTTTCCTGCAAAGCTTTTCTTGCGGCAGCCATGTTTTCTTCAAAATGCGCAAGTAAGTCTGCCGAGGTTTTTGGCGAAGCATGTTTAAAGGTTACAAAGTCTATCTCTCCATCCGTAACCATGTGTTTTATCCAAAGTGGAATCTCTGCTACAAGCAATGACAGGTAACCCATGTTCATGGATTTGGGGTGAGGCTTATATTCAAATAAGGTCTCCGGAATTTTTTCAAGACAGCCACGGGTGGCTTTATATTCTGCATTTAATTCATGCAAAAAAAATTGCGATTTTATAGTACTCATATACAAGTTTATCTACACAAATTACTCAAAGAATTATAAAAAATAATGCCTTTCAATTTTGATTGAACGTTGACTGATTAGCTCGTATAGTAAACTACTTGCCTATCGCTGGTTTTTAAAAATGTTATGATTAACCTGTCTCGTTTATGCTTCTTTTTATTTATTCATTGTATATTCAGGAATCACGGTTGCGCTAAAATTTGTTATATGAAAAATTTCATTTCCAGGTTTTCACTTTATGCACTCTGCTTTTGCAGTTTATTGTCCTGTGATAAAAAAATGAATGCTTCCGTTAAGCAGCAAACTACCTTAAAAGCTGCGAAGCCTTTAGGCCCCATTGCCGACGCTAACGTAAGTGTGAATGCTATTGGCCTTTGCGATTATGCATTTAATGAAGCGACCGTAACAGCAGCAGGGTATAGCAAAGTGTTTGAAGATAATTTTGATACAGACCTCAGCAAATGGAATATATGGACGGGCGGCGCTTTTAATAATGAGCTGCAATATTACCAGGCTGGCAATATGCAATTATTGAACAGCAACCTGGTGATTACCGCAAAAAAGGAAACGGTGTCCGGTGCAACAACCCCATTTGATGCTACACCTAAAACGTTTAGTTATACCTCGGGCCGGTTGGAATGTAAAACCAACATCTCGGCCTCGGCAGCTATACCAAAGGTTCGCATAGTGGCACGCATAAAACTGGCGTCGGGCTATGGCATGTGGCCGGCATATTGGAGCTATGGCGATCCATGGCCTACACAGGGTGAAATAGATTATTTAGAAGCCAGGGGACAGGAGCCTTTTAAATATCAAACCAATTATTTTTATGGCCGGGCAACCAACAGGAATCTTGTTAAGAATCAGGTTGGCTTTATTACCTCAAATGTTAGCCTTACCGATTGTTATCATGTATACGAAATGATCTGGTCTCAAAACAGCCTCACCTCTTTATTTGATGGCAATATTGTTGAAACCAAAACAGGAAGCTATGTACCGAATCTTTTTGGAAAAACAGAACGCATAGTTTTAAACCTGGCCGTAGGTGGAAACTTCTTCACCAACTTTAACCCGGCACAGATTGTAACAGGCAGCATGTATGTTGATTATGTAAAAGTATTTACATCAAATTAAAGCTGAATTTTATTTGCTCAATGTTTTCAAATACAAACTCCATAGTCAAAAAAGAAAATATAAAAAGACAGATATAAACCATTACCGCTTGGTAAATTCTACATGCTCATCTTCAGGAACTTCAGGGTTATCTAATTTAATAACAGAAGATGAATGTGATATTAAATTCCAGGTTTTGGTGAGAAGGTCATAAGGTTTTGACGAGCCTATGCTCAGGCTTATGGCGTCTTTGGAAGAAGATCCATAATAAGTAACGGCAGGCGTAAAATGCCATGAGCCCATTGTTTGTTTACCATCGTCATTTGCGGTTATAGCTCCACCTTTAGAAAATATAAAATCAATGTTGGAAAATTTGGAAGTTTTATCTTCTGTGCCCTGTGTAAAGGCGCTGATACGCCATGTGCCTGAAATGAGTTCTGTAGCTACGGTATCTTTTACCACAGGATTTACAACCGCGGTTTGTTTGGAGCATGATACAAATCCTGCCGAAGTTGTTGCTATTAATACGAGCGTTAATTTTAAAAACTTTGTCATACAATTATTTTAGTGTTATGTAAACTGTATGTTAGTAAGCACGCCTGTAAAAATGTAACCTCTTATGACTGATCTGCTGAAATAAATTTTTAAATTATTTAAACGGGATTTTTCACCTTATATGCTATATGAATGGGAGCTTCGCATGAGTCTGCTCTTCATCTAAAATGACCTGACCTCGTTCCAAAGCCTGGCGCCGCCTTTTATACCTTCCTTGTTGCTTACAATAATCATATTATCATCCAGCAGCATGGTTAAATTTTTTGCATTACCGCCACTGATGTATAGCCTGTCGTAATTAAAAACAGTTTTTAAAATGGCAAACACTTTTGTCATCCTGTAATTCCAGTGTTCCTTGCCTTTGCGGATAAAAGCTTCTTCGCCAATATAGGCGTCATAATCTTTATCCGTTTTTACCGGGTGATGGGCAATTTCAAAATGTGGCAGCAACTTGCCATCAAGCAATAAAGCCGTACCAAAGCCGGTGCCGAGCGTTACCATCATCTCAAGGCCCTTGCCACTTACAAGCCCAATACCCTGCAGATCGGCATCATTAACCACCTTAGTGGGCTTGGTTAATTGGGCTGCAAGACTGGTTTGCAGGTCATAGTCTTTCCAACTTTCATTGTCAAGGTTAGGTGCAGTTTTTATAACGCCATTCTTAACAAAGCCCGGAAAGCCAACAGATACCCTGTCATAATTATCCAGGTTTTTCACAACCTCTTTTATCGTTTCCAATACATTATTGGGGTTAGAAGGTTTTGGTGTGGGCAGTCGCTGGTATTCAGAAACTTTTTCACCTGCTGCATTTAACAGGGCAGCCTTTATATGTGAGCCTCCAATGTCAATGGTTAATATCTGCATAACTTTAAAATATGAGGTAATGAAGATATTGGTTAGCCGAATAAAACTGTAAAAAATTTTGGGCAGGGTTTTATGCGTCCGAAGTCCATTATGTTATGGTAAGAGTTTCTAATAACAAATTATCAAAAATTATCATTTGGATGAGTGCTTTTTAGACGGGCAAAAAAGGTTTTTAATCACTCACTCAACCAGGCTGAAATGAATCGGCGTTAACAGCCCGGGCTTTTGGTATATGTTTATGGCTAACAAAATACATATCAATGTCACCTACATTTTTAGCATATATTTTTCCACGGTGATTACAGGCATATTCATCTTTTATTTGCTCATAAGCAGCGGCTGAAATATTTACCATGCCTGGGTTGCCATTGCTTTCCATCCGGCTGGCAATGTTTACGGTGCTGCCCCATATATCATAGGCATATTTCTTTTTACCAACTACACCGGCTACTACAGGGCCAACATGCATCCCCACACGTATATCCCACACTGCCAGGCCTTTTTCCAGGCGATCTTTATTGTAATCTTCCATAAACCGCAGCATATCCAGCCCGGCACTTATCATTTTACAGGCATGGTCTACATCAGGCGTAGGTATGCCGCCGGCACACATGTAAGAGTCGCCAATAGTTTTTATTTTTTCAAGATGATGTTTTTCAATGATGTTATCAAAAGCAACAAAGCAGGTATTTAATTCTTCAACCACTTCAGCCGGCGACATCTTATCAGCAATAGAAGTGAAGCCTTTAAAATCGGTAAACAACACCGACACGTTATCATAATATTTAGGCGTGGCCACACCTGTAGTCTGCAACTCTTTAGCTACCTCAGAAGGAAGAATATTCAGTATGAGGTTTTCTATCTCAATATTTTTCTTATCTAATATTCTGTTGCTTTTAGCCTTTATGCGGTAGTTGCGATAAATTACAAATGCAAGCACAAAAGCCATAGCCAGGCCAACAAAAGAGGCATTCTTTACAAGCTTTTGACGCTTTACTTCCGCCTGCCTCAACTCATTGTCTTTTTTAAGACCTGTAATTTCTCCTTCTTTCTTTTGCAGGTCAAAATCAAATTGCAGGTTCGCTAATTTTTTATCTTGCTCATTATTATACAGCAGGTCTTTATAAAATTCATATTTAATGTGATAGGTGGTGGCGCTTTTATAATCATTCAGCCTGCCATACGACGCCGCCATGGCACTGTCAACTATCAATAGTTCGTAAGACAGATCAATACTATCGGCAATTACTTCAGCTTCTTTAAAATATTTTATTCCTGTTTCATCGTCGCCCAGCGCTACATAGGTATTGGCAAATCCCTGGAGAGATTGTACAACATCTAATTTACCATTTAGCCTTGTAGCTCTGTTATAAGCCTGCTGATGTGAAGACAAGGCCTGCTTATATTTCTTTTGCTTAAGATATACTTTGCCAATGGCATTGTAAGAAGCAGGGCTGTTTTCAGAATTACCAAAAGCTTTAAGAGATGCTTTTAAAAAAACCAGGGCTAATGAATCCCTGCCCTGTGTAGCATATATGTTTCCAAGGTTTACAGTTATTGTACCTATCGCCTGCGAATCATTTATATTTTTTGCTAGTGGTAAAGCTTTTAAGCCATAAGTTAAGGCTTTGTCAAGGGTAGAATCGTTACGGGAATAGATAGCGCCAATATTAGTAAGCGCTGTTAAACTCCTTAGCGTGTCGTCTATTTTATCTGCTATTTCCAGTGATTTTAAGAAGTAGGGAAGAGCTTTGGCATAATCGCCCTGGTTCATATAAATCGCACCCATATTATTTTGAATGTTGGAAACACCTGCTTCATCACCGATTGACTTAAAAATTGTTAGGGCCTGCTGGTAATAGGATAATGCCTCTAGATCGTTGCCCTGGTAGTAATATGCAATACCAATAGTCTTAAGTGAGAGCGCTATACCTTTATTGAAATCAATTTGCTGCGCCAGTTTTTGCGCCTGC
>JANLXV010000003.1:0-4963 GCA_031365305.1 Chitinophagaceae bacterium | reverse complement strand
TGAATGCCCGGATGTATATGATGGGAAATTAGGCAGGCCTGTAAGTGTTTTTATTTCAGAATTTACCTGCGAAGGCCGTGGATTGAAGTATAAATATTTGGTATCCCAACAAGCAATGGCGGCATCCATCATTGCCATATTTAGTAACGCAAAATTTCTTGCGCACCTTACTTCGCTGAAATTATTCTCGACGAAAGATTCTGCAGCAATTGCATTCCAATGACCGGGAGGCGTAGGCGTATTAATGCCATCAGCCCAAAACTGAACAATCTTCATTCTCTCAATAGTTGGGTGCCTGCTGTAATACATCACTTCATCAAGTTCCTTTTTAAATTGATCAGAGTTTGTAGATGGTGGAGCAGGAGGCCTGATAGAAACCAGTGTTGCAGAATCAAATAAGAATGTTTTTACTTTACCAAACAAAGGCAGCATTGGCGGACGTTTTGGCGACTCCAGGCTGATCCAGGGCATTTCACCTTTGGCCACAGCCTGGTTTTCTAAGTCTGTCCATAAAACTGAAGTACCTATGGCCGCCCCTGCTCTATCTGTTCTGCCTCTTGCAGTAAATTTCTGTGCTACTGCTTTTCCCAAAGCTTCCCCTGCTTCAATTTCACTCCTCACATTTGCCCCGGCAATTATCCTGTACAACCTATTCTCGTCTGCCTTCTGTTCAATATAACTCAGGTCTGCAGGAAATAACAACTTCATCAATTCAACGGTAGCACCTATAATGGCACCATCTTCAGAAGGATAAGAAGGCAAATCACTCTTTGGTATTAAAGCAAGTATTGATGAATCATTTTTGTATGGTGCCGGCCTGTTGTATGATTGTTTATAATAGTAGGTTGCCACCAAAGCATCATACTGCGCTGCACTTACATAAGCATAAGCTCTTGCAGCATAAGGCGGATTTGAAAAAGGGAATACCGGGTATGCAAAAGGATTTGCAGCGCTCGGAAAGGGATAGGTTCCATCATCTTTTTGATAAGGCGGAATATTATGCTTTGCTACCAACTCCCTCAAAATCTCATTCCAGCGTAATACAGATCCGGCGCTCCAATATTTAATGATCTGTCTTTGATGATCTGTAATATTTCGCTGCCAGCTTTTTATCTCATTTAATTCTGCGGTGTAAGCCGGCGTGCCGATGGCGATTGGCGCAGCAACAGGAAACGAATCATGAACCGCTATAATTGGTTTCCAGCCTCCGGCATTAAGGTCAATATTTTGCGGGCTTAATGGCTTAAAAGACAAGTTGGCCTCATCTAAGTTTTTATTACACGCCTGTTGTAAAACAGCTGTCCCAATAAGGAGTGTACAATATATTAATTTTTTCATCTTAGCTTTTTTTGTTGTTTGTAGATTGCTTTGCTGATTTGGTAAAGTCAAGAATATAAAATACACCGCCATTATAACCGGTAGCCTGACCAACGTTTCTGCCGGCTAACGTAAAATTGGCACCACCTATCAGAGATAAACCTGCAATACTTTTCAGGTTATATTTAATATTGATTCCGGTACTGGTCATATTCATTTTATTGCTTGGAAAGGGCATGTTATTCTTCGTGATGTCAAACCCGCCGAGTGTTGTCCAGTTGCTCAGCAGGGCTTCGGCAATCCAGCGATCACTTCTGTAGCCGGCTCTTAAATTGTATTGAGCAGCATCAGGCATTTTAACTTCATTGGTATAATGCATCTCTGTTGTGTAATAAGATGACCGGTAAATTTTTGTATTACTTCTTGCAACATAAGTAGCCGAAGCAGTTGCAAACCAATCGCCCACCTGGTAATCAACCATACCACGTAAAGACAAATTTTTGCTGTGAAGCCCGATAGCTAATGGCAGGAAATCAGGATTATAATCCGCCACCGGAAAGGATACACCGCCAATGGTATACAGCGACAAAGTGCCTTTACCTACACTTGTTTCAACGGGCATGTATTTTAACCATAAAGAAAAATCCTGCAGGTCTTTCATGCCATGTAGCTGCCCGCCCGTAGCTTTAGTTTTTATGTATGGGAGCGCAAACAACACGTTGAGTTTATTTGTAACGCCATAGTTTCCCATCACGCCAAGCATTTGAGTTGACACCGTACCGAGGTTAGCATTGTCTCTTCTATTTGTGCCTTCCCAATAATTTTTCCAGCTACTATAGTTATACATGCCACCAACACAAAAATTATTTTTCGTCATCATTATGGCGTCTGCATCTGTTTGGGCTTTTACTATTACAGGTTTTAAATTAAACCATGCTAAAAGTGCTAAAGCCAGTATATATTTCAAATATTTTTTCATTGTTTATTTTTTAGAAACACTATACATTTTATAGTTTGAAAGAACAGCCAATGTTAACTACATAATCTGCAAAGGCCGCATCACCTCTTACAAAGGTGCCACGCTTGATACTGTTTTCTTTGTCAGTTACACTTTGTACCCGGTTGCGTTGAAATACCACAGGTACAGAAGCAGAAATATTTACTTTCTTAAATGAATAATTCAAAGCAGGTTCAAAAGACAAAGCATAACCCGGGCGACGAAAGCCTCCGCTACCGCCAATGATATCATAAACAGGAATACCTTCTATTCTTGCGCCGGCAGCGACTGATAAATTTTTCTGCGCCGTAAGTGCATAATTCAAGCCTGCTCTTGCCATGTATTGATCTGGCACACTGCAGATATCTTCGTTTGCCAACACAGGTGTTAATGTTTCCCGATACGTTCTTACACCATTCTGTTCACGTGGATTTGAAAGATAAAAGACATTTGCATAAAACGACATCGGTTTTGAAAAGTTGTAATAGGTGTTTGCTTCAAGCGTAAAGCCTGTGCCACCATCACCTAGCTGAATGGATTGATCAACGGTACGAAGTTCTTTGCCACCGTCTGGCGCTACGTTGTACCAATAATCCTGATACTTATAATCACCTGTTGGCAGTTTAATACCTAAGCCCAGTTGAACATTTGCTTTGGATTGCTTAGCAGGATCAACCATCCAGCGATATGCCGCAAACCTGATATCTCCCAAACCAAAAGAATGCATTGAGTGACGTTCCTTTTTTACATAAGCACCGTTAACAAGGCCATGTTCGTACAGTGAAGACCTTGCATTAGAAGTAATTGGCGCATCAACCATTACTGACCAGCGATTGTTTAAGATTTTTATTAAAGCAAGATCTAGAGTACCAGTATGATTAATGACTTCAGTATTCTGAATTAGCCTGTCCTTATTTTCTTTTTTGCCCGAGAAATGGCGAAACGATTTAAAATACCTGGCACCAACAGTAAGCTGCCAACCGGCTGTGTTACCCGGTTGCGTGTGAGCCATCATACAACTGGCACCACTGCCTTTTATAGCCACACAACCCTGGCCATTTACATTGTAAACCGATATTAATAGTATAAAAAAGGTAATGCAAAGTGTTGCAAATATTGTTTTCATATTATTTGTTATAAATAATTAAAGAAGATTCATTCCAATGAATGATTTGTAATAAAGAAATGGAAATATTGATTGCTGTGGATCTAACTAAACATTTATAATAGCCACACGTGAAATGTTTATGAAAAGATCAGGCTAAATTATCCGGGGGTTGCTCGGGGGAGAGTTGAGATTTACTGACAATGGATTCGACTGGCTTATTATTAAGTAAACCGGGTGATATCTGTGTGGCTAAAGCCAATGATATGCATAAAAAATTGTCCTCAAAATCTTGTGAAATATTTTTTGTAATAGTATTTTTTGGAGAAGATTTTTTTGATTGATCATTTTGTGAGAGATCAGTGGTCATCTTAAAATAATCATTTTTTGCGGCAGTTAAGCTCATCTTTTTTTTGTTAGGAAGACATTTTAAATACAAGGTATCGTTCGCTACTTTCCGTTTAACGTATTTATAAATAACGCCTTTATATTCTATTTCTCCATCATACCTTTCATAATCTGCCCAGTTGTTTTGGTACGGCAGATTGATGGCTAATTTTAATTCTATAAGATCATCTTCATTATAAAGACTTGCATCAAGTTGTTGTTCTAAATTTTTATCGGAGCTGTATTGAAGATAATCTGAAACAAAGCTGTAACCTATCCAGTTGAACAGGAGCATTAAGAGTAATAATGCAGCAGCAATTTTTCTCACAATCATTTACAGGTTTGGTTCGGCAATATACAAAAACTCTTAAATACTGATTAAACATTTTATAGCTTAATTAGCCACAAATGTCTTTCTTTCAAGTCCTACACCCGTAATAGTTAGCTTTTCCCAACCTGAAGGCAGTGTTGATTTAATTTGAGTTATGCCTTTTTCTGTTATTTCAAGACCGCCAAAACCCATCAATACACTTTGTAAAATTCCGCCGGCTCCTGTTGAAAAATAGGGGTTCGTACCGCCTTTGGTTTCTGCAATTACTCTAAAGGGCGGATTTAAATTTTTTACATAAGCATCTTTGAACCAGTGCAGAGCTTTTTCACCATCGCCCAATCTTGAATATAACAAAGCGAATACCCCTTGCGTCATTGCCGGGGTTCCTTCATCAGGTACTCTTGCTGAATAATAATCCAGATCTTTTTTAACCTGGGCTTTATCTGTTATTTCTTTAAGCGGATAAGACAGCAGGTTTACATCTGCCTGTTTAATGCCTTCTCCATTATAGGATGCATGTTCCTGCGTTATGCCATCATTCATTTTTAAGATAGGAATACTGTTGGCCACATCAGCCCAATCTGCGTTCACCTGCAATGCTAAAATTTTTGCCGCAGCGCCGGCAAAACGCAAGTTGGCTTTTGCCGCAGCATTAGTGAAAGCGTTATTATCCACATTCTCAGCCCATTCATCCGCCGCAACTACATTTTTAATATCATATTTACCAGGGCCATTTCGCTCTACACGGCTTGCCCAAAAATCTGCTGTTGCAGAAAGTATTGGCCATCCTTTTTCTTTTAGCCATACTTTATCCTGTGTAACTAAA
>JANLXV010000666.1:0-1855 GCA_031365305.1 Chitinophagaceae bacterium | reverse complement strand
CGAAGCTTAAATCGTAATTAAAACATTATGCGGTATAACCTTAACTTAAATGGCTTTTTAGAAGACAAATAATTTAAATTAAGAAAAATGAAAAACCTATATATACCAATCGCTTTAATTTTTGCGATAGTAATAATATTCACAACAGGTGGATTTATAACAACGAATAAATCGGCAATGAATAATACAATTGATGCTGCACCGGCTAAAGGTTTTGCAGTTGTCGAACTTTTTACTTCTGAAGGTTGCTCCAGTTGCCCGTCTGCAGATGAAACTGTTGCAAAGCTTTTGTCAAAGAATATGGAGAACGTTTATGTTCTTGCCTATCATGTTGATTACTGGAACAGGCTGGAATGGAAAGACCCGTTTAGTAAAGCGGAATATTCTCAAAGGCAAAGTCAATATGCTTCCAAATTCAATCTTAATTCAGTGTATACACCACAGGTTATAGTAAACGGATCATCTGAATTTGTTGGTTCTGATGAAAACAAACTTACTAGTGCTATTAAGAATAACTTGAACAAACAAGCAGGCAATAATGTTAGCATTACTACAACAAGAAGTGATAATAAGATCATAGTTCATTATGAAATCAGAGGAAATGAAGCTGCATTTTTGAACCTTGCTTTAGTGCAACCAGAAGCAACCATATCGGTTAAAAGAGGAGAGAACGGAGGAAGAACGCTTCATCATGTAAATATTGTAAGAGTGCTCCGTACTATTGATGCTGATGCAAAAGGATCCGTCATTATAGATGTTCCACAGGAACTGGGTAGTACTCCTTTGCAGTTAATAGCTTATACACAGGCAAAGCAAAGTTTTCAAATATCAGGAGCTGATAAAAAACCAATTTAGCTTAGTAACTATGAAAACTATTAAAGAAAAACATTCCCTGGCTATTAGGTGGGCACACTGGATCAACTTCCCGTTGCTTATGATCATGATATGGAGCGGGATGCTTATCTATTGGGCTAATGATGAATATTTCATTAAGCTATTCGGCCACACTTTGTTTCGCTTTTTTCCTGATCCGGTTTATAAGTTTTTAAATATTCCGCATCGTCTTGCTGAAGGCATGGCCTTTCATTTTCTTTTTATGTGGTTCTTTGCTATAAATGGATTTTTGTATGTTTTGTACACTGCTATCTCAGGACAATGGAGGCAATTGTTGCCAAATCGTCACTCTTTTAAAGAAGCATGGCTGGTACTTTTACATGATCTTCACATCAGGAAGATGTTGCCACCTCAGAACAAATACAATGCAGCCCAACGCATTGCTTACACCAGCATCATTTTTATGGGATTGGGCTCCTTAATTACAGGGCTGGCTATTTATAAACCCGTTCAGTTTTACTGGTTAACATGGCTTTGCGGCGGATATCACCTGGCAAGAATTGAACACTTTATTTTAACCATCGGGTATGTTTTATTCTTTCTTATTCATATTGTGCAGGTAATAATTGCTGGTTGGAATAATTTCAGATCAGTTGTTACGGGGTATGAAATTGTAAATGAAAAAAACATAAACATTACAAGCAATAATGATAAAAAAACCGTTTAGCAAAAAACCGGATACTAATATCGTATCACAAAAAGATCTTAACCGTCGCAACTTTATTGCGTTTACCGGTTTTGTCGGGCTTAACATCCTAGCCTTTGGTGGTTGGCAGTGGCTTTACAAATCACCTGATGAAAATGCAGGCGTAACAGCAGGTGCAAGAAAACCACTGAGAAGAGCACTTAATCAGAATGAATTGATTTTTGAAAAAACATTTAGTAATGATCACCTGGTGCAAACCTATCCTAAATCAATGGCTGCTAAAAAAGTTAGGGTTAATAGTGATATAGGAATAGA
>JANLXV010000664.1:0-8780 GCA_031365305.1 Chitinophagaceae bacterium | reverse complement strand
TCAAAGACAAAATTTTCAATTACGAACAGAATTTGTGGAGCTATTAAGTTTAAATTGATTTTTTATATTAAAGGGATGTTCGCATCCCTTTTTTTATGCTAATCAAGCAATGAATTTGCTGTTTGATTTTTGCCGGAATTAAAATAGGCGGTAATAATTGAAGCTTTTGATAAGCCTATAATTTTTGTCAATTCTTCAATGGGTAAAGCTTTTATGTTTTTCACAGATTTATACTGTTTAAGTAACAGGTCTGCAGTTGCCTTTCCTATGCCTTTTATTTTTTCCAACTCATTTACAAAAGTTCCCCTGCTTCTTTGATTGCGATGAAATGTTATGCCAAAGCGATGCACTTCATCTCTGATCCTTCTTATTAATTTAAGGCTGTTGCCATCCCATGGCAGCTTAATAGATTGCTGGTCACCTGCATAAAAAAGCTCCTCTTCATTTTTGGCAAGTCCTATTAACGTTGTTTTTCCTTTCAGTCCAAGTTCTTCAATACTTTCCATAGCAGCATGTAATTGACCTTTGCCGCCATCAATTATAATAAGCTGCGGTAATGGCATATCTTCTGCAACTACTCTTTTATATCGCCTGTAAACCACCTCTTTCATTGTTGCAAAATCGTTGATACCCTCAACGGTCTTCACATTAAAACGCCTGTAGTTTGATTTATCGGGCAAGCCATTTTTAAAACAAACCATAGCAGATACAGGATAGCTTCCCTGGAAGTTAGAATTATCAAAGCATTCAATATGGCGGGGAATAGCCGGTAGGTGAAGACTGTTCTGTAATTCAATTAAAACGCTGTTAACTTCCGAAACCGATTTTTCTTCAAGCTGTAAAGTTTTTTTTCGCTTTAGTTCTTCTTTAAAATAATTGACATTTTTTTCGGATAGCTCAAGCAGTTTCTTTTTATCGCCGCCTTTAGGAACAGTAATGGTAGTGCCAGGTTCCAGGTATTCTACGTTAAATGGCAGTATAATTTCTTTTGAATCACTATTAAATGTTGAGCGCAATTGAGCTACAGCAAATTCAAGCACTTCAACTTCTGGTTCATCAAGTTTAGGCTCAAGCACAATGGTTTTTGTTTGAACGATTGTGCCGTTATTCACAATGAGATAATTTACATAAGCGATATTTCCATCTTTAAGTATTGAGAATACATCAAGATTTGCTAACTGCTCATTAACCACTTGCGATTTTGCTTTATAGCTTTGCAGATGCAATAATTTTTTTCTTATACTTTCAGCCTTTTCAAAATCCATGCGTTCTGAAAAAGTCTGCATTTCTTTTTTAAAATGATTGATGACAGGAGACAAATTACCCTTCATTAAATTTTTTAGTTGTTCCAGTCCATCACTATAATCATCTAAATTCTGCAAGCCTTCACAAGGGCCTTTGCAATTACCAAGATGATATTCAAGGCATACTTTAAACTTGCCCTTTTTAATGTTTTGCTCGGTTAAGTTGAGCTTACAGGTTCGTAACTGTATGGTTTGTTTAATAAACTCCAATAGTTCTCTAACCCTGCCAACAGAGGTAAATGGCCCTAAGTATTGCGATCCGTCATTAATTTTTGTACGTGTTAGAAACACCCGGGGAAAAGGCTCGTTCTTTATTACAATAAACGGGTAAGACTTATCATCTTTTAAATTGATGTTGAACTTAGGCTGAAACTGTTTAATGAGGGCATTCTCCAGGAAAAAAGCATCCTGCTCGGAATTTACGATAGTAAACTCAATACGATCAATGCGTTTTACAAGTTCATGCGTTTTATAACCGTTAAAGGTCTTGGTAAAATAGGAACTTACTCTCTTCCTGATATGTTTTGCTTTGCCAACATACAGCATGTTATTGGCAGCATCAAAGTATTTATATATGCCGGGTTGGTCAGGTAAAGAATGTTGTGTTTTTTGAAAAGCTTCAGGTGTCATACATGTTCAGGTTGCCTACTCATTAAAATTCCAGATCAACTGTTCTTCTTTTACGTTTTGTAAAGAAGTATCATTATCATTCATTGTTATGATCTTACAATACTGGCCTGTTTTCCAGGTAAGCTTTTGTGAATAATCAGCTTCCTTATCCGGCAACTTTTTTTCTATGTAGATGCGATTAACATTGTGGGTTCCGGCGTCTATATAAACGTCCCATCTTTTTAAAATAACTGTGTCAGCCAACGCCTTAACCGGGTCGTATGTTAATGTAAAAGCATTTATGGTCTGGTCAAGAAAAGATTTTTCTTTGAATAAGCCATGTAACCTGAGCGAATCAATCACAGGCATTGTAAAATTTTTTACAAACGCATTGGTTTCACCGGGCTTCATCCAAACCGAATCAGTTTTTCCTTTATACGTTGTAATTTTTAAAGGCGTTACGGGTGTATTATTAAGTTCCTGAATTTGCCCGAGAAGATAATCTGTTACCGGGAAAAATGATTTTGAGGTATCGGCTGCAGCAGGCTGGTTAATAGAACGTTTGGTATTGCACGATATTAGAAGTGACAACACGATCAATCGAAAAATTGTTTTGCGCATACGCAAAATTACGCCTATACATTTTTAAAAATTATTGTTGAAAAGTTTATAATTAAAGTAGTACTAACTATCTTCTTCCAAAGGCGAGTTTTATACCATAGTTAGCATAGTGCTCCTTTACAGGATATACATCAGTATAAGAAGAGAGCAATTGGTAATTAACCTGCGGACCTAATTGCCAGTTTATTTTTTTAGAATTTACTGACATGAATGCCCCAAAATTGGTAGCCATATTTATATGCCGGGCCATATCAGGATTTGTTAAATAATTTTTATTATCGGTTGATAAAAGATAAGACCTGCTGGCTAATGCCAATACCGGTTGTACAGTTGCCGCTACGTAAAACTTAACCCGTTCGTCTCCGCCAACCTGGTATTCAAGCCCAACAGGTACAGAAACATTTACTGCGTAATTTCTAAGATTCACCGGGGCAACGCCGGGCCCGTTTCCGTAATAAGAAATGCTTGAATAGGCATAAGGCATGCCCGTTGTTTGATTTTGTAACAGAAGCGTTGCCATCATGGGGTGAATGGTATTGGCTTGAATGATATAAGAAGAATAATTAAGCTGAAACCCGGAAGTAAATTTCAAATGTTTGTTAAGAGGGTACTTCATAGTAACACCAGTTTCCAGCCCTGAAGAGGCATGCTGGGAGAATTTGCGGTTAACATCATAGCCCGGTAAAGCATTCATCAAGCCTGATAAAACAATATTTGCATTTAGTGCCTCGGCTGAAGTATATTTTCTATAGCTAACTGTTGGTGATATACTGTACATCCAGCGCACTTTTGATGTTTTTAGTTTTTTAATTGCGGCTTTAGGCGCTGCAACGTCTACGGTTTGTTGGGTCTCTACTGTGGTTACCACCTCCAGGTTAGCCGATGTTTTACTCAATAAGCCAGCGTTAATAAATAATATGTTGGGTAAATTATCTATATAATTAATTAGGTATTCAGGCGACCTTAATGACTGAGATAATTTCAAATCCGGTTGATTGCCGTTACTGTAAATTGATTTTAAAGATGAGGCATTGATAACTATGTTAGCTGTATTAACAGGTGTTTTGTAAGAATTGCCGTTTGCGATTTGTGTTAGAGCCGTGATTTGAACATCATCCTCAAAATCATAAAAACTTAAATTTTGTATTGAAGATTTCACAGGAGAAATAGTCTTGGGAGGCTGTTGCATTGAAACTGTTTCGTTTTGTTTAAAAGACGAACTGGTTAAAATAGGGTTAGCACCTGATGAATTAGCGCCCGAGGAATTTGTTTGGGGGTAAGCCATTATAGCAGGATCAATATTTGGTTGCCTCAGCTGATGCGTATTTAAATGGCTTATCGTTAATAATCCAAAAATAAAAGCAAAGGTCACAACCAACGAAGGCCACCTTCTTCCGGGATGCAAGTCATTATATAAGCCTTGCCATACTTTTTTTGAGGGATACATTTTAAAATCATCCGCACTCTCTTTAATCAGATCCTCAAACTCATCAGTGTAAAATTTTCGATCCATCTTCACAGCGTTTTCTGTAATTGGTAATTGTGTTTTTCCGGCTATTTATTAATTCCCGAGGCAGTCATAGCAAAGTGCTCACGGGGTTTGTATAATATTTTTTTCTTTATCAATATATCTTCGAGCATTGCTTTAGCTCTTGTATATTGAGACCTGCTCGTACTTTCTTCAATATCTAAGATCGAAGCGATTTCTCTGTGTGAAAACCCCTCAATAGCATACAGGTTTAACACGGTACGGTAACCTAACGGCAGCAGGCGAATAGATTCTACAACCTGCTTTGCCTGCAGTATTGAATGAATATTGTTTTCATTCAGGTGAATACTGCTGGCATGAATTAGATCTACACTTTCAGAGAACTTTTTATTTTTCTTCAACACATTAATACAAGTATGCACAATAATCCGCCTGATCCAACCCTCCAAAGCACCCTGGTTCCTGAACTGGTGCAATTGGGAGAACACTTTTATAAATCCTTCCTGCAACATATCCTCCGCATCTTCCCTGTTTCTGGCAAACCTGTAGCATACGCCTAACATCCTCGGGCTAAAACGGGTATATAATGCTTCCTGCGAGGCAGCATTATTATTGAGACAGCCATGAAGCATCACCTCTTCTGTCATAAATGCTTGTTTGTTTTACCCTGTAAGGTATGACAATTTATTAAAAAATTTGCTGCATAGGCCCACGTTAAAACCTTTACAATAGCGTGTTTTGGCAACAGATTATCATATTATAGTAGCTGCTGTAAATTATGTTGATTCTAAGGCTATACCTATTGGCGTTTTAAAAAACTATCCGGGGGGTTGTTTTGCTTAAGAATATGCATAGAGGCGTTTCCCCAATCTTCAATTAGCTTTTTTTGCTGAGCATTTAAAATGGCATAGCGATGAATGAGGGTGTAAGATGATAATGGCATTTCGCCTTTCTCTACCTGCTTCCCAATCTCTTCAAGCTTTTTATACTGACGCCCCACAGCGTAGGCGGAAAATTCTGAAAAATTTAATTCCCTTTTGCCTTTTTTTATATGACCATCCAGCCACCATGCCACAGGTTGAATGTTGGCATACCACGGATAATAAGTATTGTTGCTGTGACAGTCGTAACAAAATTTTTTCAGTATGTTTTGTTGTTCAGGGCTATGACCAATTGGGTTGAAATATCGTTAGGAGAAGCCGAAGCTAAAGTGTTTCTTTTTGGCTTAAAAAATTGTATTACTACCAGGGCAATTAAAAGTACGATCAAAACCTTTTTGAAAGTTTTATTCATTTGTGGACTCATTGAATTATGCTGTCAAAATGTTACCGGTCATTTCCTGCGGGATGGGAATGCCCATTAGTGTAAGTATAGTTGGCGCTATATCAGCCAGCTTTCCTGAATGAACGCTTGTCTTTTTATTATCATTTATTATAAAAATAGGTACGGGATTTAAGGTATGCGCAGTATTAGGCGACCCATCTTCATTGATCATATAATCAGCATTGCCATGATCTGCTGTTAGCACAACTGTGTAGCCTTTTTTTAAAGCAAGAGTAACAGCCTTATCTACACACTTATCTACGGTTTCAGCAGCTTTTATAACAGCTTCCCATACGCCGGTATGGCCCACCATATCAGTATTGGCATAATTGATACAGATAAAATCTGCGGAAGTATTTTCTATCTCGGGCAATAATGCATCAGTAAGTTCAATGGCACTCATTTCAGGCTTTAGATCATAAGTAGCCACTTTTGGTGATGGAACCATAATTCTCTTTTCACCTTCAAAAGGCAACTCTCTTCCACCGCTAAAAAAGAAAGTGACATGTGGATATTTTTCAGTTTCAGCCATCCTGATTTGTGTTTTGTGATTTGCCGCCAGTATCTCGCCTAAAGTATTTTTAAGGTCATCTTTCTCATATATTACAAACACATTTTTATAGGTTTGATCATATTCCGTCATCGTAGTATAATACAACGATAAAGGTTGCATGCCAAATTCAGCAAAGGCCTTTTGTGTAAGCACTTCTGTAATTTCCCTGCAGCGGTCTGTTCTAAAATTAAAAGCCAGCACGGCATCACCGGGTTGTATAGCAGCCTGCACATTTTGATTGATGACAGGCTTAATAAATTCATCCGTTACGTTAGCATCGTATGAGTGTTGTACTTCCTGTAACACATCTGATGTTTGCGTTCCCTGGCGATGCACCATCGCATCGTACGCCAGCTTTACCCTTTCCCATCTTTTATCTCTATCCATTGCATAATATCTGCCGGTAACAGTTGCAATTTGCCCGATGGAATTTTTAAGATGTTCCTGCAATTCAGTTAGAAATCCCAAACCACTTTTAGGGTCTGTATCTCTGCCATCGGTAAAGGCATGTATAAAAACATTAGTTAGCGACTGCTCTTTGCAAATAGAGGTAATAGCTTTAATATGATTGATATGAGAATGCACCCCACCATCGCTTACAAGCCCTAAAAGATGTAAGGGCTTGTTATTTTGTTTTGCATAATTAATGGTATCTAAAAACACTTTGTTTGCAGCGAGTTCGCCAGTCTTGATGGCCACATTTATACGTTGCAGTTCCTGGTACACAATTCTGCCTGCACCTATATTCAAATGGCCCACTTCACTGTTACCCATTTGCCCTGCCGGTAAGCCAACATCCTCTCCGCAGGTTATTAATGTTGAATTAGCATAAGCCGGATATAAGCTGCTTACAAACGGTACTGAAGCGTTTTGAATGGCATCGCTTAATTTTACTTTACCTAAGCCCCACCCATCCATGATGATTAAAATCACTTTTTTATTTTCCATGTCTCAAAACTAATTTATTGTTTTAAGAATTATAGAAGTTGATGCAAACGCTTAACCAGCATTGTTTTACAACCGGTTTGCTACATTGGCACGTTTTTAGCAAAATGCAGGTGGTCAACATGTTAACCATGAAAAACTTAATTAAATATGCTCTCATAGTTTTTCTGTTAAGTTCTTTTACTTTTCAATCAGTAAGTGATGTTGTGCATGCCTTAAATATGGGCAATGCCGCACTCGTCTCTAAATATTTTGATAAAACAGTAGATATTACCTTGCCGGATAAAAGTAACTCTTACAGTAAAAGCCAGGCGGAGCTTATTTTAAAAGATTTTTTTACGAATAATGTGGTAACAAGATTTGCAGTTATACATACCGGAGATAAATATGGATCTCAATATTGTATTGGCTCTTTACAAACAAGAAATGGAACATTCAGAACAACTATATATCTCAAACAGAAAGGCGATAAACAAGTATTACAGGAATTAAAATTTGAAAAATAACCTTTCTTACCTTTGAAACACAACCCGGTTTTCCGGGTTTTTTTATGAGTGTAGTGCTTCAAATTTGTAATATGGATTCATTGGAAAAATTAATTAAGGATGCACTTGCAGAAGATATAGGTGAAGGCGATCACTCTACACTGGCCTGTATTGATAAAGAGGCAAAGGGTAAAGCCATATTAAAAATTAAAGAGGCAGGTATTTTAGCAGGCGTTGAAGTTGCGGAAAAAATTTTTAAACAGGTTGAGCCTACCGTAGAATTTAGAAGAGTTAAGTATGATGGTGAGTTGATGAAATATGGTCAAATAGCTTTTGAGGTAGAAGCAAAAGTGCACACTATTCTTTCATGTGAACGCCTTGTGCTTAACACCATGCAACGCATGAGTGGTATAGCAACCCTTACAGCGCATTATGTTGAAAAACTAAAACCTTATCATACTAAACTTTTGGATACCCGTAAAACCACACCCAACTTTCGGTTGCTTGAAAAAGAAGCTGTGAGAATAGGTGGTGGCTTTAATCACAGGTTTGGATTGTATGATATGATTATGCTGAAGGACAACCATATTGATTATTGTGGTGGCATAGAAAAAGCAATTGATCTTGCTTATGCCTACGTACAAAAATTTAAACCGGGCTTAAGCATTGAAGTTGAAACAAGAAATATTGATGATGTTAGGCGGGTGATAAAAACCGGTAAAATAAACAGGATAATGCTTGATAATTTTAATACTGAAAATATTATTATAGCGCTTCAATTAATTGATGGCAAATATGAAACCGAGGCCAGCGGCGGTATCAACCTGGATAACGTAGAAGACTATGCCAGGACCGGCGTTGATTATGTGTCATGTGGCGCAGTAATACACCAGGCCAAAAGTGTAGACCTTAGTTTAAAGGCCCAAATAGTCTGATTATGAAGAATAAAAATTCATTAAGTACACTGGTGTATTCCACTGATCCCAACTTTAAAATAGAAACGCCGGAAGACATCGCAACCCTGCCTAAAAAAGAACAGAAGCTAAAAGTTTATTTAGATAAAAAACAACGGTCCGGAAAAATTGTAACCCTGGTGGAAGGGTTTATCGGAAGTATTGATGACATGGAGATAGTGGCTCGCCAGTTAAAAAACCTATGTGGTACGGGAGGTTCTGTAAAAAATAATTTCATTATTATACAGGGAGATAACAAGGAAAAAATATTTAATTGGCTTGTGAAGGATAGATATCCGCTAACTAAAAAAGTGTAAAAAGATATGCAAAACAAATTCAGCCTTTAGTCGTTTTTGTTTTACATTTATAAAAACCAATAACCATGGTTTCAAAAATTTCCGAAGGCGTAAATGTAAGTATTGAAACTTTCTATCAGCCAGATTACAGTAATCCGGAAAACAGTGAATTCATGTTTGCTTACAGGATTACTTTAGAAAA
>JANLXV010000217.1:0-2268 GCA_031365305.1 Chitinophagaceae bacterium | reverse complement strand
CAAGGGCATCTGGGTAAGCACCCTTGGAAGTGGTGTAAGAAAAATAATCAATACCATCACGCCAGGCCTTCATCATTTTTAAAAAAGGTGATTTGGTTAGCCCCTTATCAAACTGGTTAGCGCTGGAACCACTATAGCCTTTAAAATCAGCAGCTAAAAAAGACCCTATGCTAGTGGTATCGCCGGTTGTAACGGCTTTGTTATAGGCTTCCACTATCGCCAGCGCCGGGTGTTCCCTGTAGATAGTGCCATTTTCTTTTTTTTGAGCCAGGGTGATTAATGGCGTGGCAATTAAAAAACCGATAAGTATTTTTTTCATTTTCGATCAGTGGTTTATAGTGCTCTCCCTGCACTTTTAGAATTATTAATTTTAAGACTTTTTATTTTCTTGCTTCCATATCTATCTCAATCAACTGCCCTTCTACAGCCAGCCCTTTTACTTCCAGCCAGGTGCCTGTCGGGAACTGCTTTTTATAAATAGAATTACGAAAGCCTGACACACGTTCAAACTCTTTCATATCCGTGGTGTAGATATTTTCGGCGAATACATCGTCAAACGAATAGCCATAGTGTTGTAAGATTTTTTCCAGATCGCTGTAGCAATTCTTCATCTGCTGCTCCATGTTGCCGGGAGCCACGATGATGCCTGAATCGTTCATGCTCACGGCGCCGGAGATCTTCAGGTCGTTTCCAAGTTTTACCGCATGTGAATAGCCATATTGCTTTTCAAGTTCGGGACGCAAAAGGAAATAGTCAGGCGTGTCGTTTTTAGCTGCGTTATCGTTTATTGTTTCATTCGTTCCTTTTGCAGCGTCGTTACAACCTGTCGCAACGGTAAATAGAAAGGAAAAAACTATCAACAAAAGCAGGCCATGCAAAAGCTTTAATCCTTTGTTCATACTTATTAATTTTTGTAGTAAAGCGAAAAATAATTGAGTAGTTATTTTGAACTCAATAAAGGCTTGTATATAAGCAATTCAGACCAGCGGCTCTGCACGGCTTCTGCATAATCATTTAACCATGAGTCAAACGAGCCGGCCCCGTTAGCTGCGTTGAATCTGTCGGCCTGTGGATTGCGGTAATCGGCTGCCAGTTCTTTTAAACCAGTCTTTAAACGGGTAACCGCTATAAAGCCGGGCTCACCGGAATACGCTACCGCATAAACGGCTACCGATTCTTTGTCTGCCAACCACATTTTTTTAAGTTTTTCAATTAGCGCCTTTGTTTTATTAACCTTCCCGGGTTTTGCCGTCATGTGCGTAATCACAATTTTGTCAGCATAATCCGTTAGCTGTACCGTACTTAAATCGGCCTCAAAATCGTAATAGCCACTTTGACCCCGGCCCTCGGTAAGTGGTAAAACATTTTTTTCCCAGTCAGCAGTATGTTCAGCACCAATGTCACCCCGGCTATCCAGGGTGCTCCAGGTGGTTGGCCCCTCAGTTACCATATATCCGCCGGCATCGGGTCCCGACTCAATGCTCCATACCCGCCAGGCCACATCGCCTGTATGGTATTTTTTCGCATGGCTGGAAAGGGCTTTTTCAAATTCGCCGGCTTTATCATTTTTGGCAAATAAGCGATTGGAAGTAAGTAATGTTTTTGTCTGGGCGATTCCAAATACAGGAAGCACTAACAGCAGGAAGAAGAACTTTTTCATTTGAGTTGTTTTGATGATGAAAGAATGGTGAGATATAATTAAGAATTTAGAATTAGGGTTGGCGAACCCCTAATGAGCCGTATGGCGATAAAAACTAACCAGTACCATTAAAACAAATTTTTGTTACATGATGCCGGTCTGCCTTTTCAATGGCAATAATTTGCGCTTCTGGCTTTGAGTTTTGCGGCATTTTTGTTTGCCTAAAAGCAAATGATGATACGCTTATAGCAATCAATAAAATCATCATTTATTTTCTTAAAATTTTTTTCTTTTGTTTTTTAGAAAGGTAGTTTTCTATTTGCCGGGGCGTACATTACCGGAGGCCGCCTGCATCCAACGACCATTGCTTTTAATAAATGTTGCCGTAGTTACAAATTTGCCATCGAGCTTTTCGTTTGAGGGTACAAATTTGGCTTCGCCATTAAATATTGCTACAGCGGCATCACCATACATTTGGATCTTTACGGGTTCTAGATTAAGTGATTTGTATTTCAGCTTGCCCGACTTTATAGCGGCCAGCCGCTGGGCTTTTGTACTCATAGCGCCATCAACGCCGGTAAACGTGTAGCCATCTGCATAAATGCTGTCAAGTGCTGTGGCATCGCCCG
>JANLXV010000646.1:0-2538 GCA_031365305.1 Chitinophagaceae bacterium | reverse complement strand
GCTATTCGTCAAATCTTCCAGTTCACGCACCATCTTATCCATCATATTCTTTTTTTCTAACTTATCCATAAAATAAAATTTTTTATTGATCTATCCTCTTTCAATTATAATGCCTGAAATAATTCCGGGCCTATAAAAAATTTTGACCGATAACATGCCGGGATTGCAGCATACGGTAAAGTTGGGGCTAATTATAAAATTATAGTTGGCCTGGAAATGATGGAAATTCTAATATAAATTGTAATTTTTACTTTTTAATGTATTTACCTCAAATCCTGCGGATTTATAAACCTCGAGAGAAATTGTATCTTTTTTTTTGGTATGCAAAAGATATAGATAAGCGCTCCATAATCCTTTTTTCTTTTTATGAATATCAATTTTTAACTGGAAGGTTAAAGTAGTATAAGTATTATGACCAAGGAAATTTCTGCATACGAAGCGTTAGAAAAAACCATTGAACAGCTTTCTGCGCAACTTAATCAACGTACAGAAGAATTGGCTGTGATAAATAGCGTGCAGGAAGGGCTTGCAAAGGAAATGGATATACAAGCCATATACGACCTGGTAGGCAACCGCATCAGGGAACTTTTTGATGCGCAGGTGGTGGGCATCGCCACTTTCGATCATGAAAAACAAACTGAAAATATTAACTACCTGATAGAAAAGGGTGAACGGTATTATCCCGTGCCAAGACCGCTAAATACACTGCGAAAACACCTGATTCAAACAAAGGAAAAAGTTCTGATCAATAAAAATTTTGAAGTAGTAGCCGAGGCATTTGGAATGAAAAAAATTCCTGGCACTGAGCATCCAAAGTCGGCACTATATGTTCCAATGGTTATTGGTGATAAAGTTACCGGCAATATCAGTATTCAAAACATAGATAGGGAAAACGCCATTAGTGATTCTGATGTACGCCTGCTGGAAACGCTCGCCAACACCATGGGTGTGGCTTTGGAAAATGCAAGATTATTTGATGAAACGACACGCCTGCTAAAAGAAACTGAGCAACAAAAAGCTGAGTTAGGCGTGATAAATAGTGTACAGGAAGGCCTGGCAAAGGAATTGGATATGCAGGCTATTTATGACCTGGTTGGAGACAGGATAAGAGAGCTGTTCAATGCCCAGGCTGTTGTAATTGCCACCTTTGATCATGATACTGCAACAGAACATTTTAAATACCTGATTGAAGATGGGCAGCGGTTTTACCTGGCTTCAAGGCCTTATGATAAATTAAGGCAACACCTGATTGTTACAAGGCAAAAGATTGTGATCAATTCAAATTACGAAGCCGCTTATGCAAAGTTTGGCTTGAAAACTTTGCCAGGTACCAACCCTACCAAATCAGCAGTTTTTGTACCTCTCATTATCGGGGATAAGGTTAATAGCTACATCAGCTTACAAAATAATGAAATTGAAAATGCTTTCAGTGAATCGGATATTCGCCTGCTGGAAACATTAGCCAACAGTATGAGCGTTGCTTTGGAAAATGCAAGGCTGTTTGATGAGACCACCCGGCTTCTTAAAGAAACGGAACAACGTACGGCTGAGCTTGCCGTAATTAATAGTGTACAGGAAGGCTTAGCCCGGGAGCTTGATATGAAAGCTATTTACGATTTGGTTGGTAATAAAATCAGGGATGTGTTTGATGCCCAGGCGGTAATAATTGCCACCTTTGATCATGATGCCGGCACGGAGAAATTTAATTACATGATTGAAAAGGGGGAACGGTATTATGCCGAACCTCGCCGATACGATAAGTTGCGCTACCAGCTTATCATGACGAAACAAAAAATTCTCATTAATAATAATATAGAAGAAGCCTTTAAAGAATTTGGACTTAAAGTAGTAGCCGGTACTGAAATGCCTAAATCATTATTATTTGTTCCATTAATTGTAGGTAATAAAGTTACCAGTTATGTCAGCCTGCAAAATGCAGATAAAGAAAATGCTTTTAAAGAAGCCGATGTCCGCCTGCTGGAAACCCTGGCCAACAGCATGAGCGTGGCACTTGAAAATGCAAGGCTGTTTGATGAAACCAATCGCCTGCTGAAAGAAACTGAGCAACGCACTTCGGAACTTGCCGTGATTAACAGTGTGCAGGAAGGCCTGGTAGCCCAAATGGACATGCAGTCTATCTATGACCTTGTAGGTGAAAAGATCCGCCACATTTTTAATGCACAGATCGTTGACATTGTTATTTACGATAAAACAAAAAATGTAATTGAAGATCGTTACGCTAATGAAAAAGGCGACCGCACTTTATTAGAGGCCAGGGAACCGAAAGGTTTCAGGAAACATGTTATTAATTCACGCCAGCCTTTAGTCATAAATAAAGACTTAGAAAAACACCTGGCGGAATATGATAATGAAATACTCATCGGTGAAATACCAAAGTCAAATCTTTTTGTACCATTAATATTAAGAGGAGAAGTAAATGGCATAATAAGCTTACAAAATACTGATCAGGAAAATGCTTTTTCAGATTCAGATGTTAGCTTGTTAACTACGTTGGCAAACAGTATGAGCGTTGCATTG
>JANLXV010000595.1:0-6021 GCA_031365305.1 Chitinophagaceae bacterium | reverse complement strand
CAACCGGGAAAAGGTAGATAATGACAGGTGTAAAGCGTTTTTATTTACTGTGGCTTATAACCAGATGATTGATCATATAAGAAGAAGTAAGAAAGTGGTGATGAAGGAACTTACAGTTGAAGGCGGCGTTACTTACCAGGATAATAGTAATTTAAAAAAGATATTAAATGAGGCTTTAAGCCTTTTGAACGAAACACAAAGAAGCCTGGTACTACTGAAAGATTATGAAGGCTATAGTTACCAGGAGATCGGGCAGATTACAGAATTGAGCGAAAGCCAGGTGAAAGTTTACCTGCACCGGGCAAGAATACAATTAAAAAATTATTTGGTGAAAGCTGAAAACGTGTTATAAATTATTACCTGACATGACAATTGATTTGACCAATTACGAAGAATACTTTTTACTCTACGCTGATAATGAACTTTCAGCAAAGGATAAATTAATGGTTGACTTGTTTATAGAAAATCATCCTGAACTTAAAGAAGAGTTTGAAGCTATTTTACAAACGGTATTTTCAATAGATGATGAGGCGAAGTTGAATAACAAAAGCTTTTTGTACCGAAACGACGGCTTTATCAACACTTCCAATTATGAAGAGATTTTAGTTCAGTATTTTGATGATGAACTTGATGAAGACCAGGTAGCTGCTACAGAACATTTTCTTGCACAACACCCACAGTTTAATAATGAAGCAGATCTTATAAAGAGAACAAAAGTGTTACCGGATACGCTTATTGTTTTTCCTGATAAAGAAATGCTTTATAGAAAAGCTGAACGTGTGAAGGTAGTTCCTGTTATCTGGCTAAGGCTTGCAGCTGCAGCCATATTACTGGGCTTCGGGTTTTGGTTTGGCAGTTCATATCTAAATAAAACGGCAGTTATTGATCCTTCTGTAGCCAACACTACTACAGACAACCCAGCGGTATCACCTGTTCAAAAGCCTGCTGTTGTTATCATACCAGATACTTTAACGAAGCAAAACAATTCACAACAGTTGGCTGTTATATTACCTGCCGACCATAAAGAGAAAAAAGGAAGTTTGCCTGCAAAGACTATAATAAAGCCGCGGGAAAAATCAGCAGCAACAACAGGCATGGCGATAACAACTGCAAAAGTTCCTACTATAAAAAATATGAACACAACATCTGCGAAACCGGTTGATGAAGGCCTCGCAACAGTTGATAAAGATGTGCGTTCAACAATTATAGAACAGCTTCACAAAGGAAACGATGTGGCAATAGCTGAAAAGGATTATCATGACGAAGTTGTAAATACAAAACCTTCAAATAATTATGCTGTAAGAACATCCTTTACAGAAGAACAAAATCCGGATTATATTTTTAACATGCCTGAAGAAAAATTCAATAAAACCAAAGTTGGCAGCTTTCTAAAAAAAGTAAAACGCAATATTGAACGCCGC
Source organism: Chitinophagaceae bacterium (assembly GCA_031365305.1). Classification (GTDB taxonomy): domain Bacteria; phylum Bacteroidota; class Bacteroidia; order Chitinophagales; family Chitinophagaceae; genus Ginsengibacter. Next base: position 4,600 of record JANLXV010000595.1, on the reverse strand, counting down.
CTGCCTTTCAACGGCCCGAACAATTAACCCATTTATTACACTTTATATTTTTAAAATTAAAATACATGAAACGTATAATTTTTACGCTTGCCTTACTCTTTGCTTTCAGCGCAATAATGGCGCAGAATGATAGCCTTATTATTCAAAAAACTGATACTGTGCCTCGTGCAGATACTACTAAACAACATGGTAAAGTTGATACCATTCGCATAGGTGGAATGGTTATTATAAAACGTGGCGAAAGATCAGACAAGGAAACTAAGAATACAACTATTGTTATCGGTCAAAAAAGAAAAAATAAAAATTCAAACATCAGCAAAGCCAGTTTTGTGTTTGACATTGGTTTTGCCAACCTGAATGATAATATTGATTATCCCAGTGCTACTACAAACAATTACCTGGTAAACAGGCCTGGCTCAGGTGCAATCGGCGAAAATGATTTTAAACTAAAAACTGGTAAGTCAGTAAATGTGAATATCTGGTTCTTTATGCAACGCATCAACCTTATAAAACACGCTGTGAACCTGCAATATGGTTTGGGTTTGGAATTAAACAATTACCGTTTTAAAAACAATATCACTTTTAATGAAGGCGGTGCAAATCCATACAATCCTTCGCAAAATATTCCACATGCTTTTGTTTACAGAGATTCTATCAGTTTCTCCAAAAATAAACTCGCTGCAGATTATGTAACCATTCCGCTTATGTTGAATTTTAAAAACAGCACCGATAATAACGATAAAAAACTAAGCCTGAGTGCTGGCGTTAGCCTTGGCTATCTCTACAGCAGCAGGAATAAACAGATCAGTGATGAAAGAGGGAAAGAAAAAAACCATGGCAATTTCGACCTGCGTAAATGGAAGTTCGCTTATGTTGGAGAACTTGGCCTGGGACCGGTAAAATTATACGGATCTTATTCGCCTAAATCTATTTTTGAAAAAGGCCTTGATCTTACACCTTACAATGTGGGAATTAGGTTAAGCAACTGGTAAAATTTGTTATAAAAATTTTCAATGGGATGATTCAGAGATGAGTCATCCCATTATTTTACCTTTAGGCTCTAAATGATATCTATATGTCATCACCATTTAATCTTTCGTTGCCGGTTGCCATTGGCTGTGACCATGCAGGCTTTATTTATAAAGCTGATTTAGAGTCTTTTTTAGAAGGTAAAGGCGTGGAGTATAAAGATTTTGGCACGTCGTCTACTGACTCTGTTGATTATCCTGATTTTGCGCATCCTGTGGCGGCGGCTGTTGAAAACCGGGAATGTGCTTTTGGCATATTGCTTTGCGGCAGCGGTAATGGTGTAGCCATAACGGCCAACAAACACCAGGGTATAAGAGCTGCCATTTGCTGGGGCGAAGAGCTTGCTGAACTGGCCCGTAAGCATAATGACGCTAACATAATTTGTATACCTGCAAGGTTTGTGAGAGAAGGTGATGTTGAAAAAATGCTTGAGATTTTTTTACATACAGAGTTTGAAGGTGGTCGCCACAAGAACCGCCTAAATAAAATTGCTTGCGCTGTAGAACATTAATGCTGAAGTTTGCCCGCCTAATTATTAATTAAAACTTATTGATGAAAGTTATTTTTACTGCACTGGCGCTATGCCTTGCTAACCTTGCTGCATTTGCGCAGGATGATGCTCAAAAATTTGCAAACACTATAACCGGTGAAGATCTTAAAAGGCATCTTACTATTGTTGCCGGTGCAGAAATGGAAGGCAGGGAAACCGGCACTGAAGGTCAACGGAAAGCAGCCGCTTATATCGAATCACAATTTAAAATGCTTGGCCTGCAATCACCTTCTTCTATAAATAATTACCAGCAGCCTTACCAGATATTTAAAGATTCTTTTCTGTTCAGTTCATTAAAAATCGGCAAAAAAAATTATGTGTTTGCCACCGATTTCATCAACAGCCCGCTGGCCATTGTTGAGCCTAAGCTTAAAGCCAAAAAGATTGTGTTCGCAGGTTATGGCATTGATGATTCTTTATATAATGATTATACCGGGAAAGATGTAAAAGGTAAAATTGTTGTATTTATTTCAGGCGAGCCCAAAAAAGACGGCAATTACATTGTATCAGGCACCACAAAAAGTTCTATATGGACCTACCCCGGCATATCCGGAAAAGTAGCTGCAGCAAAAAAGCACGGTGCCCTTGCAGCCTTTGTTATTAACCCGGCGTTGACCAGTTTATCACAGGCTCAAATTGAGAATGCCCGTAAAACATCTATGTATTTTCCGGGCAATGAAGATGTGTCAAAAAAGCTGGACTACATCACTATATTGCCATCACTGGCTAAAAATATTTTAGGTGAAGTTGTTTTTAACGATGTGATTAAAAAGGCTACAGTATCTGAACCGCTAAATACTGTCCGGAAGGAAACCAAAGCCAAAACCAGGTTCAGTTATACAAAGCAACACATTGCTTTTACGTCAACAAATGTAATTGGATATATCGAAGGCTCTGATAAAAAAGATGAGTATGTTTTTCTTACGGCGCATTATGATCATCTTGGAAAAATTGGCGATAAAATTTATTATGGCGCAGATGATGATGGCAGCGGAACTGTAAGCGTTTTAGAAATGGCGGAAGCATTCAGCAAAGCCAAACAGGAAGGCAAAGGCCCCAGGCGTTCTGTTGTATTTATGACCGTAAGTGGCGAGGAGAAAGGGTTGTGGGGTTCCGAATATTATTCAGATCACCCTATATTTCCTCTTGATAAAACCACCGTTGATCTTAATACCGATATGGTAGGGAGAGTAGATACTGAAAGAAAAACTGCGGACAGTCTTAATTACGTCTATGTTATCGGACATAATAAATTGAGCAGTGAATTACCTGGCATAAATGAAGCCGCCAACGATAAATCATCAAGGCTTTCATTAGATTATAAGTTTGATGACCCAAACGATAGAGAAAGAATTTATTACCGCAGCGATCATTACAATTTTGCAAAAAAAGGTGTGCCTGTTTTATTTTTTTATGATGGTATGCTAATGGCAGATTATCATAAGCCAACCGACACCGTTGATAAAATAAATTTTGAGCTGATGGAAAAAAGAGTGCATGTTATTTTCCTCACTGCCTGGGAAATAGCCAATAGGGATAGTATGTTGAAAAGAGATATTCCGCTACCGAAGGGAGAGAGATAATTATATCTGAAATTTATACCCTACGCCTTTAACCGTAGTAATACAATCGGCGCCAAGCTTTTGCCTGATCTTGCGCACGTGAACATCAATGGTCCTGTCGCCAACAATCACATCGCTGCCCCAAACATGATTTAAAATTTCGTTGCGTAAAAAAACTTTGTGCGGCTTTGAGGCCAGGTAGGCCAGCAGCTCAAATTCTTTACGGGCCAGCACGATCTGCTCATTCTTATAAGTAACATTATATTTTTCACGATCAATTTTAAGCTCACCTATTTCAATAATATCCGAGCTCTCTTTATTAACTCTTCTAAATAATGCATTAACCCGGCTGATTAAAACCTTTGGACTTATCGGTTTGGTAATGTAATCGTCGCCACCTGTTTCAAGACCTTTTATTTCTGTGCCCTCATCATTAAGGGCTGTTAGAAATAAAATGATGGTGTCTTTAAATTCAGGCTGAAGCCGCAATATATTACACACTTCAAAACCATTTTTCCGCGGCATCATCACATCAAGAATGATCATATCAGGCTGATGCTTTTTAGCTTCATCTAAAGCCTCATCTCCGTTCCGGGCCGTGATGATCTCATAACCTTCACTTTGTAAATTGTAACTTACAATTTCTAAAATATCCGGCTCATCATCAGCTATTAAAATCTTACGTGGCTTTGGCTGCATTAACAATTTGTTTATACAAAGAAAGCGGAATTAAGAAAATTAGTACCCTATTAAGGCTGAGTTTACAATTTATTAATATGAGTTTATGTTATAGAATAATTATAATATATGGTTAATGTGTAATGTAAGTGCAGCGTAAAGCTATTCCCCTTCATCTAAAGCCATAACAAAATCAAATGAAGTTATCTTTGTACTTATTGTTTTAAGCTTATGAAGCAACCTGGTTTTATATTTCTTGTTCTTCTTATCTCTGTTAAATCATTTGGTCTTGCCGATACAACCAACATTCCTATCAGTCGCCAGGCTTTTCATGATAAAATAAAACTTGAGCAGCAGAAAGCTGATCGTTTTGATGGCAAGCTTGACGGTATTGTAAAAGTTGGCGGCGTAGAAGATATAAACCTGCAGGTAAGTGATGCCATCTTGCGTAAAGTGAGCGTTTTAAGAAATGATGTTGAGAATAATCCCGTGCTGGCAACTAATAATGATAAGGTGCGTTACCTGCGTTTTATTGAAAATCTTGTAAAAGGATTTAACGTTAACTGGAAAGCTCATAAAATACAACCGGAAATTGCGCCAGTTTTGGTTGATAATTTTAATGCGCTGATGAACGCCAATCTTAAAGGCGAAAGTATCAGTAACCTTATTGAAGATGTGCCGTATGAAGCCGCTGTTATTAATGCTGATATTTTTAAAGAGAATGCAGGCTATCCCGAAGCCAGGAAAAAATTATTCCTCAGGTTTTGTACGTTGTATCCTG
>JANLXV010000584.1:0-4299 GCA_031365305.1 Chitinophagaceae bacterium | reverse complement strand
GGAATAGTCATTGCTGCTGTTGCTCCATGTAAAATAGGAGGACCTGAAACCACGCCTTTAAAAAATAAATGAGTTAACGGATTACCTACAAACCCGCCTATGGTTTCGCCAAAGCAAAGACTGTAACCGACTGTAACCCATAAGATACTCACAACCCCTGTGGCTACAAAACTCTTCATCATTGTAGACAGTACATTTTTACGGTGCACCATTCCACCATAAAAGAAGGCAAGTCCGGGTGTCATTAGAAACACTAAAGCTGTTGCAACGATTATCCATGCAATGTCTGATGTGCTATATTTACCGTCATCATTAAAAGCTGCAAGGCTTGGTACAAAGAGTGCAGCTATCGCCACAATCATTAGTACGATAAAAGGCAAAGCTTTGCCAGTTGAAATTTTTTTCATAACAGTTATTTTATTGATTCATTCAAAAATAGGGAATTTTATGATAACTTTTAGCGAAGTTACATGTATATAACTTTACGTAATATGTTATATTATATGGCATAAGTCATTAACAATCAGATATTTTATTAGTATAAATGTGTATTATTTAATAAAAATGTGGAAAAAATAATATAAAAATAATAGGCATATAACGTATTTGGTGACGCCCATCATCATATTATTTAAAAAAATTATACGAGAAGATTTTTGTCTTTTGATTCAAGGAGGGAGTGTCCCATAAGAAACAGGTCAACCTGCCTGGCGCATTCACGGCCTTCGGATATGGCCCAAACAACAAGTGATTGACCCCGGCGCATATCGCCAGCGGTAAATATTTTCGATATATTGGTTTTATAACTGTCTTCAGATGCTCTCACATTACCTCTTTCATCTAACTCAATCCCAATCTGCAACAACAATCCCTCGTGTTGAGGATGCACAAAGCCCATTGCCAATAAAGCAAGCTCACAGGGAAGCTCTCTTTCAGAGCCAGGCACTTCAATAAAATGCGCCCGGCCGTCTTCATTGATTTTCCATTCCAGGTCTACCACTTGTAAACTTTTTAAATTACCAGAGTCGTCACCAATAAATTTTTTAGTAGAAATAGACCAATGTCTTTCAGCGCCTTCTTCGTGAGATGAAGTCACTTTTAACGTCATCGGATAAGTTGGCCACGGCATTAACTCTGTTCTGCCTTCCGGGGGTCTGCCCAAAAGTTCAAACTGGGTAACTGCATTAGCACCGTGACGATTTGATGTGCCAACACAATCGCTCCCGGTATCGCCGCCGCCAATAACAATTACATTTTTGCCTGTAGCAAAAACATCTTGAGTGTTGAATGAAATATTTGATAGCCGTTTATTTTGTTGCGTGAGGAAATCCATAGCAAAATGTACGCCTTTTAATTGCCGGCCTTCGATATCAAGATCCCGTGGAATTGTGGAGCCGCCCGCAAGAACAATTGCATGGTTTTCTCTTAATATATCATTGATATTTACGTTTACCCCCACGTTAGCGTTACATCGGAACGCAACGCCTTCTTCCTCCATTATTTTTAAGCGCCTTTCAACTACCCACTTCTCTAATTTAAAATCAGGAATTCCAAACCGTAATAACCCGCCCGGCCTTTCATCTCTTTCAAAAACAGTTACGGTATGACCTGCGTAATTTAATTGGGCAGCAGCAGCCAGCCCTGCCGGTCCTGACCCTATAACAGCAATTTTTTTGCCTGTGCGAATGTTTGGAACTTTAGGTTGAACAAAGCCTTTGTCAAAAGCAATTTCTATTATATGTTTTTCAATTTCTTCGATAGTTATTGCCGGTTGATTAATGCCAAGAACGCAACTTGTTTCGCAGGGAGCCGGGCAAATCCTTCCGGTAAACTCCGGAAAGTTATTGGTAGATGCTAATATTTCATAAGCTTCTTTCCAGCTTTTACGATAAACGGCATCATTAAATTCAGGGATAATATTGCCTAACGGACAACCATTATGACAAAACGGAATGCCACAGTCCATACACCTGCTGGCCTGTTGATTAAGTTTCTCATCGGTGTATCTCTCAATAAATTCATCATAATCTTTAACACGTTCCAATGCAGAACGTTTTTGAGGCAACTCTCTTGTAAACTCTAAAAATCCAGTGTCTTTACCCATGAATTATTTTTCAATTTTTAGTTTGGTAGATGAAGCTATTAAATGCCTTGCTCAGTTTTAATGTATTGCTGGCTTTTTTTAGAGAGGGCTTTTTTATAATCTTTAGGAAAGACCTTTACAAAGTTTTTGAGTTGATTTTCGAAATCATCAAGTACAAACCCGGCTACAGAACTTTTCGTGTAATTGTAATGACGGGTAATCATATCATTTAAAAAGCTGATATCTGATGCATCCAGCTCATCAAATTCAATCATCTCCATATTGCATTGTCCTTTAAACTTATTATTCACATCATAAACAAAGGCGAGACCTCCACTCATCCCTGCTGCAAAATTTCTCCCGGTTTCTCCAAGTATAATTATTTTTCCCCCGGTCATGTATTCACAGCCATGATCACCAATGCCTTCAACAACCACGTTGGCACCGGAATTTCTAACAGCAAATCTTTCTCCTGCCTTACCTCTTATAAAAGACTCACCGGAGGTAGCTCCGTAAAAAGCTACGTTTCCTATTATGATGTTCTCTTCAGGAACGAAAACCGCAGATTTAGATGGATAGATAATAAGTTTTGCTCCACTTAAACCTTTCCCAAAATAATCATTTGAATCACCTTCAATTTCAAGTGTGATTCCTTTTGTATTAAAAGCACCAAAGCTCTGCCCGGCAGTTCCGGTAAATTTGAAATGAATAGTATCGTCAGGCAGCCCCTCTGCTTTGTAAATTTTTGAAATTTCATTGGAAAGTAAAGTACCTGCAGTGCGGTCAGTGTTTATAATGTCAAACCCGGCAGTCACTTTTTGAAGGTTTTCGAGAGCTGGTTTCGCAGCTTTAAGCAACTTCCAGTCTAAGATATTTTCAAGCCCATGATCCTGTTGTTCAGTATTATAGCAGCTAACATTTTTCGCACTTTCTTCTTTATAAAGTATGGGAGATATGTCAATCTTACTGTATTTCCAATGTGTAATATTTTCTCTTTTTTCAAGAAAATCTGATTGACCGATCATTTCATTAACTGTTCTAAAGCCAAGCTCAGCCATTATTTCTCTAAACTCTTCAGTAAGAAATTTAAATAGTGTTACTACATGATCTGCTTCGCCTGTAAATCTTTTTCTCAAATCAGGATCCTGGGTAGCAACTCCCACAGGGCAAGTATTTAAATGGCATTTGCGCATCATGATGCAACCTTCAACAATTAATGCTGCAGTTGCAACGCCCCACTCCTCCGCACCTAATAAGGCCGCTATTGCTATGTCCCTGCCTGTTTTAAGTTGCCCGTCAGTTTGCAGAACAACCCTGCTTCTTAATTTATTTTTTACAAGTGTTTGTTGTGCTTCTGCAAGGCCAAGTTCCCACGGTAAACCTGCGTGTTTAATTGAACTAATTGGAGATGCGCCGGTGCCGCCATCGTGGCCTGAAATTAAAATAACATCTGCCTTTGCTTTTGCAACACCTGCTGCTATAGTGCCTACGCCTGCTTTTGACACTAATTTTACATTTATCCTGGCATGCCTGTTAGCATTTTTTAGATCGAATATCAATTGGGCCAGATCTTCAATAGAATAAATATCATGATGTGGTGGCGGAGAAATGAGTCCTACACCGGGAGTGCTATGCCTTGTTTTGCCAATCCATTCATCAACTTTGTGGCCTGGTAACTGCCCGCCTTCGCCGGGTTTGGCGCCCTGCGCCATTTTAATTTGCAATTCTTCTGCTTCAGTCAAATATAAGCTGGTCACTCCAAACCTGGCTGAGGCCACCTGCTTTATTGATGACCGCATGGAATCGCCGTTTTCCAAGGGCTGGTATCGTATTTCATCTTCACCACCTTCCCCGGTGTTACTTTTTCCGCCAAGACGATTCATAGCTATGGCAAGCGTTGTATGCGCTTCCCACGAGATAGAGCCAAAACTCATGGCACCTGTAGCAAATCTTTTATAAATATTTTCTGCCGGCTCAACTTCATCTATTGAAATTGAGGGACGGTTATATTTGAACTGGAACAAACTTCTGACAGTGTTGGCATGTTCAGTCTGGTCATTGATAAGCTTAGAGTATTTCTTAAATAATTTATAATCCTTCATCCTTGTTGAATATTGCAACAAGTGAATGGTTTCCGGATTGAAAAGATGATTTTCCCCTTTTCTTTTCCATTGATAAATGCCGCCTTCGGGCAGGCGGTCAACCGGAATTTCTTT
>JANLXV010000525.1:0-1959 GCA_031365305.1 Chitinophagaceae bacterium | reverse complement strand
CAAAAGCTCTGCCGAAAAAAAATAAGCTCCCACACTTATCCTGCGGGAGTTTTTTATTGGTGATATGTGGAATGGATGAAACCACTTTAATTATGTTAGGTCATAAATAATAAATAGCGGAGTTTGCGTAAATAATCAGATAGGCATTTTGATATTATTTGAACAGTTGGGAGTTATTTCATTTTCGTGTACGTTTGCATTCATCTTAAATTTATCTTGATGGCATCAAAAAAAATTACCGACTTGCTTGGCGACAAGGCGGAAGATTATTTAAACTTCAAAGCCAAAATAAATAAAAGCGACATTACTCTTCCCTCTCCTACGCATGTAGGTGACGTATGGACATATAGCAACCGGAGCAACCAGGTATTGAAAAATCTTCAGCATCTTCTTGATCATGGCAGACTTGGTGGTACGGGCTATTGCTCTATCTTCCCGGTAGACCAGGGCATTGAGCATAGCGCCGGTGCGTCGTTTGCGCCAAACCCAATTTATTTCGATCCGGAGAATATTGTTAAGCTGGCTATCGAAGGCGGCTGTAATGGCGTAGCATCAACTTTCGGTGTTCTGGGTATCTTAAGCCGCAAGTATGCACATAAAATTCCTTTTATTACAAAAATTAATCATAACGAATTTTTAAGTTACCCTAACCGTTACGACCAAACCATGTTTGGTACAGTAAAGAGCGCATGGAACATGGGCGCCACAGGCATTGGTGCAACTATTTATTGGGGAAGCGCCGAAAGTGCAAAACAATTAAAAGAAGTGGCTGAAGCTTTTGAATATGCACATGAGCTGGGGCTGTGTACAATACTTTGGTGCTATTTACGCAATAATGCTTTTAAAGTTGATGGCGTAGATTATCATACCAGTGCAGACCTTACCGGCCAGGCTAATCACCTTGGCGTTACAATACAGGCTGATATTATCAAGCAAAAAATGCCAACCAATAACGGCGGTTATAATGCTACCAAACATGGTAAAACCTCTAAGCTTGTGTATGAAAATTTAGTAACAGATCATCCTATTGATCTATGCCGTTACCAGGTTTTAAATTGCTATAGTGGCCGTGTTGGTTTAATAAATAGCGGCGGTGAAAGCCTTGGTGAAAGCGATTTACAGGAAGCAGTAGCTACAGCGGTTGTAAATAAAAGAGCTGGTGGTATGGGACTAATTCTTGGCAGAAAGGCGTTTCAAAAACCTTTTGAACAAGGCATTGAATTACTAAACGCCACACAGGATGTGTATTTAGATAATGAAATTACTATAGCCTAAGGATGGAATAAAAAGTAAAAATTCAAAAGTAAAAACTTGAATACAACGCTTACTTTTTTACTTTTTAATTTTAAATTTTCACATGAAACAGGAGGAAGATTTTGATGCGAACCTTGCCGGCGAAGATGGCGAGAGTGAGGAATCAAAACGGCGTTGGTTTCGTCGTATAAAGAAAAATATAACCACCTCAACAAAGGATAAGAAGGAAGCCCCTGACGGTTTGTGGACGAAATGTCCGCAATGCAAGCTTACACTAACCATTAGTGAATTAAGAGAAAATCTTTTTGTATGCCCCAAGTGTGGTTATCATCATAGGATAGGCAGCGCAGAATATTTTGAAATTTTGTTTGATGATGGCAGCGGCATTGAACTTTTTGATAAGATCCGTTCTAAAGATCATCTTGGCTTTGTAGACCTTAAGCCATACAATACAAGGCTTGCGGATGCCTATTCCAAAACAAATATTCATGATTCTATAACAGTATCGCATGGTAAAGTAAATGAACTTGATATTGTGGTAGCCTGTATGGACTTTGAATTTATTGGTGGCAGCCTGGGAAGTGTGATGGGTGAAAAAATATGCCGTGCCTGTGATTATTGTATTGAGCACAGGGTACCTTTTATGATCATCAATAAAAGTGGCGGTGCCAGGATGATGGAAAGTGCATTTTCATTGATGCAGTT
>JANLXV010000498.1:0-2396 GCA_031365305.1 Chitinophagaceae bacterium | reverse complement strand
AAAAACAGTTTGGTAAACAGTGCCGGTACGTTTTAAGATTTCTGCATTAATTTGTTGGATAAAGCCAGGATAAATTTTGTTTTTTTCTTTGGCAGAGTTGATAACAAACAAGATAGCGTTGTAATGATCCTGCACCATCAGGCTATGTTGCAAAGGCTTTCCTTTGGGCGTAGTGCCCTCATCCAATAAAAGCCTGGTTTTTGCTAATTCAGCTATGTATTTAGCCCGGCTATAGCGGGCTATATTATCTTTTCTTCAATCGTTCTTTTTACCTCGTTAAGTGGAATGCGTTCCTGTTGCATACTATCCCTGTAGCGGATGGTAACAGTGTTATCTTCTTTGGTTTGATGATCTATGGTTACGCAAAATGGCGTGCCGATGGCATCCATTCTTCGATAACGTTTACCAATGGCATCTTTCTCTTCATAAAAACACATAAAGCTGTTTTTACAGTCATTCATTAGCTTCCGGGCAATTTCAGGCAATCCATCTTTTTTTAATAAAGGTAGAATGGCGAGTTTAGTCGGCGCTAAATTTGGCGGCAGTTTTAAAACCACACGGCTATCTTCTGTGCCGTCTTCTTTCGGCCACTTTTCTTCGGCATAAGCCACACTTAAAATGGTTAGGAACAACCGGTCTAAACCAACAGAAGTTTCTACCACAAAAGGCACATAATTGCCATAAGGTTTACCATCCTCTTTCAGATCGTTATCAAAATATTGCAATTTCTTTTTGCTGTAAGTCTGGTGTTGGGTCAAATCAAAATCTGTTCTGGAATGAATGCCTTCCAATTCTTTCCAGCCAAAAGGAAATTCAAATTCAATATCTACAGCAGAATCGGCATAATGCGCCAGCTTTACGTGATCATGATAGCGCAACTTCTCTGCGGGAATACCAATGCTTTCATGCCATTTTTTTCTTTCACTTTTCCAATAGTTATACCATTCCGTTTGTGTGCCAGGGCGAATAAAAAACTGCATTTCCATCTGCTCAAATTCTCTCATCCTAAAAATAAATTGACGGGCTACGATCTCATTGCGAAAAGCTTTACCGGTTTGAGCAACGCCAAAAGGAATTTTCATCCGACCACTTTTCTGCACATTTAAAAAATTCACGAAAATACCCTGGGCAGTTTCAGGCCTCAAGTATATGGTATTGGCTTCTTCTGTTACACTTCCGAGCTGCGTATTAAACATCAGGTTAAACTGCCGGATGTCGGTCCAGTTGCCGGTTTTACTTACCTGGCACTTTATGTTGTTCTCTTCTATTAAAGTTTTTAATCCTGCGTAATCATCTTTTGCTAACAAGCTGTCCATCTTGCTTAGAACGTCATTAGCTTTTTCATTTTCATCTTTTGCTTTTAATTCATCAGCATAGCTTTCTATCAAATGATCAACCCGATAGCGTTTTTTACTGTCCTTATTATCAATCATCGGGTCGCTAAAACTATCCACATGACCGCTAGCCTTCCAGGTAGTTGGATGCATAAAGATTGCTGCATCTATCCCAACAATATTATCGTTAAGCTGGGTCATGCTTTTCCACCAATGATCCCTGATGTTCTTTTTTAATTGTGAGCCATTTTGCCCGTAATCATACACGGCACTTAAGCCATCATATATTTCGCTTGATTGAAAAATGTAGCCATATTCTTTGCAATGCGCAATAAGATCTGCAAATATGTTTTCCTCTGCCATAAGGCTGCAAATATACAGTGGCTGTGTAAATGTGTTTATTGAAGCTTGGGTTTGATGTTTGCGTTAGCTTACAGCGCCATTATTGAGTTTTAAGGAATTGTGCAGCTTTGAATTAAGACAAAATCTTTTCAACATGAATTACGGCGCAATTAATATAGATCCGGAAACTATGGGTGGAACACCTGTATTCACTGGCGCAAGAGTGCCGGTTCAAACTTTGTTTGATTATATAGAAGGAGATGAAACGGTAGAAGAATTTTTGGAAAATTTTCCATCAGTTAAAAAAGAATTTGCCCTGCAGGTATTAAAGATGGCTGAAAGGTCTGTAATAAATGAAAAAATCCTGAATGATCCCGCCCAAAGCGGGATTACTTGACGGAAATATACCTCTGAAAGTAAAGTTTGATTTTGGGAAAGGATATGATGTATTTACAGTCCGTGATATGAATTGGCTTGGCAAAAAAAATGGAGAACTTCTGGGGTTAGCCGCTTTTAATGGTTTTGAAATATTGATTACGCTTGATAAAAATTTAAAGCATCAGCAAAATCTACATAAAGTTGATCTTAAATTTATTCTTCTCCTGGCTAACGACAATAAGCATCAAACCTTGCAACTATTTATAAAGAAAATAAAAGATATTCTACAAGAGGAAACGATCTCAAAATTTAATGAAATTTCTCTTGGAGTTATTCTATAAA
>JANLXV010000497.1:0-11100 GCA_031365305.1 Chitinophagaceae bacterium | reverse complement strand
GCCGCCTTTCTTCTGTGCTTCTGCAATTACGTGTATAGCTAATGTGGTTTTACCGGAAGATTCGGGCCCATAAATTTCCACCACACGGCCTTTAGGTAAACCGCCAATTCCAAGTGCCACGTCAAGGCCTATTGAACCGGTCGAAATTGCTTCCTGCGGCTCCTGCGATCTTTCGTTCATCATCATCACGCTGCCTTTGCCAAAGTCTTTATCAATCTTATCTATGGTGAGTTTGAGAGCTTTAAGTTTATCTGCGTTGCTCATATAAAAAACGTATTAAAAATTTGAATAGTGTAAAGTAAATATCTCGCCAAAGATAATTGCGATTAACTTATTAACACTAAATAATTTAGTAAATAAGCCATAAAATTCAGCACAAAAAAAACCCTGCCGGTTGATTAGTCTGGCAGGGTGGTTAGGTTTCCTTGTATAAGCCATTGAGTTTTCATAGTCAATCCCGGAAAAAAACGGGCTAGCGTATGCAAGGTTGTTTTGTTTGCGAATAAAGATAATACTTAGAGTTATATTATCCTATGCCGTCAAAACATACATTCAGATCTTTAATCGCTTCTCAGCCATTAATATTGTTTTATTGACTGTGTTAAGAGATAAAAGCTTAACCTGTTGAAAAAAACTTTTAATTTTCAACAAAAAAAAGGTCATGAAAAAAGTGTGTGCTATACTTTATATTTCAATTATTTTTTACAGTTGTGCCGAACCTGTTAAACAGAAAGAAGAAACAGTTTATGTATCTGATACTACAAGAGTGCAGGATACAGTAGTATTTATTAAAGATTCTACAATGGCGCAAAGCTTTGCAGATAGCCTGCCGGAAGGTGCTTACCAGGGCATGTTTCCTTGTAAAGATTGCGAAGGCATACAAAACACTGTAATTTTTTCGCCGGACAAAACCTATTCAAGGGAAGAAATGCCATGGGGTTCACCGGGAAGGCCTTACCAGGCTATGGGTAAATGGGAGCGCAGGGATAATAAGATCATTCTCTACTCCAACGGAAAGGCAGCTTTGCAATTTAGGTATAGAAAAGACACTTTGATTAATGTAGAATCCAATGACAACAGGCAAAACGACTCTTTTAAATATATACTTACCAGGCGGTCTCTGGCAACTCAAAATAAATCATGGAACACGAAAAGAAGCCAGGGGATTGACTTTGTGGGTGTAGGGAATGAACCGTTCTGGAGCCTTGAAATAGATAATGAGAAAATGATTGTACTTAAACTTGCCGATTGGAAAAAGCCGGTAATTGTACCTGTTGAAAAACCCTTTGTAAAAAATGACAGCACATATTATTCATTAATGAGTGATAATACTGCCTGGAGTGTAACCATTCTTCCACAATACTGCGGCGATGGAATGAGCGATTATCTTTACCAGCAAAAAGTAATCGTTCGATACAAAGGCAATACATATAAGGGTTGTGGGGTAGTACTCGGTTCGGTAGGCACAAAGTAGCGGTAATGGCACTGTTTTTTCTATAAAGAATTTAAATTTTCAGATTTTTTAAATATTTTAATATGCAATGGTTAGGCAGGCGGGAAAGTAGTAATGTAGATGATAGAAGAGGTATTAGTGGTGGCCAGATTGCTACCGGCGGTGGCGTAATCGGCGTAATATTTTTAATTGCGCAGTTTCTTTTAGGCGGAGGTGATATGGGAGATCTGTCTCAAATACTTCCGCAGGGTGGCGGGCAACAAACTGAGTTATCTCCCGAGCAGAAAACGAAAGACGACGAAAGGGCATCATTTGTGAAAGTAGTATTGGCTGATACTGAGGATGTGTGGGATAAACTATTTCAGCAACAGGGTAAGCAATATCAAAAGCCAACTTTGGTATTATTTAGAGATTATACGCAATCAGGTTGCGGAAATGCTACTTCAGCATCTGGCCCTTTTTATTGCCCCGCTGATAATGATTTATATATTGATCTCTCTTTTGCAGAAGATCTTGAGAATAAATTTGGGGCTACCGGCCAGTTTGCCCTGGCTTATGTTGTGGCCCATGAAGTGGGTCATCATATACAGTTTTTACAGGGAACTTCTTCAAAAATGGAACGCTTAAGGCAACAGTTAAGTGAAGGGGAATACAACAAATATTCTGTAATGCTGGAGTTGCAGGCCGATTTTTATGCCGGCGTTTGGGCGCATTATGAGCAAAAAATGAAAAATGTTTTAAAGGAAGAAGATATACAGGAAGCGCTAAACGCTGCCAATGCAATTGGCGATGACAGGCTGCAAAAACAGGCTCAGGGTCATGTAACCCCTGATGCTTTTACGCATGGTACATCTGCACAAAGGGCGTACTGGTTTAAAAAAGGTTGGGATACAGGTGATTTGGCACAGGGCAACACTTTTGAAGGCACCGGTCAATAGTGCAGTACAGCGGAAAGGATATTTGTCACAAAAAATTTATAGATGTATCAAAAATTTCAAAGCCCGTTCAGGTCTTTTTGGATGGGCGGTTTTGAATGTGCAGATCATTTGAATGCTTTTGGCAATAGGGTAGATCTTCTGAAAAGAACCGGGCACATCCAGATGATTGATGAAGATTATAAAAACCTGCAGGTTTTCGGCATTAAAACAGTAAGGGAGGGGATAAGATGGAGCAAGGTTGAACGAAAGCCTTACGTGTATGACTGGTCAGTGGTAGCAAAAATGATGCATGCTGCCAGGGTGCATGGTCTCCAACAAGTATGGGATATATGTCATTTTGGATTTGCTGATGACCTTATGCCTTTTCACCCAAAATTCGCCAATCGCTTTGCCGAGCTTTGTAAAAACTTTGTGCTCTTTGCAAAAAATTTATATCCGGATGAAGAGTTGATCATTACTCCCATAAATGAAGTAAGCTTTTTATCGTGGCTTGGTGGCGATGCGGTTGGCACTTCTCCTTATTGTACCAACAAAGGCTGGGATGTAAAATATGCATTAATGCGGGCTTATATTGAAGCCGTACATGCCATGAAGTCTATAGACCCATCTGTAAAAATAATGTCTACCGAACCCTTGGTGCAGGTAGTTCCTCCACTTAACCCAACTGAAGAACAAGTTAGACAGGCTATTCTGGAAGAAAGTTATCAATACCAATGCACTGATATTTTATGTGGTAGTATATGCCCTGAGCTGGGTGGCAGCCAGCAGTGTTTAGATATTATAGGCGTAAATTTTTATTACAATAACAGGTGGATCCTTGGTTACAGGGACGTATTGGATTGGGTGCAGTCAGACCCACGTTGGCAGCCCTTAAGCCAGCTTTTGATAAATGTTTACAACAGGTATCAAAAGCCTCTGATCATATCAGAAACAAGCCATCCGGGTGAGCATAGGGCCGACTGGATTAAATATATAGGCGAGGAATGTATTGACAGTGTAAGAGCTGGTCTGCCCCTATGGGGGGTTTGCATCTACCCGGTTATTGACCGGCCCGACTGGGATTTTGAAGACAGGGACTGGCATCGTTCGGGGTTATGGGACAATTATACTATACACGATACCACGCTGGGGCGTGTATTAAATGAAACCTATGCTGCTGCTCTGCTGGAAACGCAAAAGCGTGTTGCTGAAGAAATAGAAGAGGAGCAATTATTATTAGCCTGGCCGGGCGATAATGAACAAAATTTCCATACTTATTAACCATAAGACAATGCAGTTAACAGGTAAAGGCTCTCTGTATTCCCTTATAATTTTTTTAAGTATCAGCTTGATCAATGCTGAAGATTAAGCCCGAATGCCTGCGTTACCAGATGCAATAAGAGGCTGCCCCATCATGAATTCTGATTTCCATCCATTATATTTGATATTCACTTAGGCGTTACCAAGCTATGTTCAATCTAATTTTATTCGGCCCCCCCGGCAGCGGAAAAGGAACACAATCAGAAAAGTTAATTTCTAAATATCATCTTAATCATTTATCAACCGGCGACCTTTTAAGAAGTGAAATTGCAGCCAAAACGCCTTTGGGCATGGAAGCCAAAAGCCTGATGGATAAAGGCCACTTAGTGCCCGATGAAGTTGTAATCGGGATGATCAGTTCTGCATTGGAGGCCAATCCGTTAAGCAAAGGAATTTTATTTGATGGTTTCCCCCGAACATCTGCGCAGGCAGAAGCCCTTGATAAATTGCTACAGCTTAAAAAAACCAGCGTAGCCATAATGCTGGCGTTAGATGTTAGCGAAAATGAATTGGTAACACGGTTGCTAAAACGCGGTGAAACCAGTGGCCGGCACGATGATATAAATGATACAGTAATACGGGAACGCATCCTGGAATATCACCGTAAAACATCTCCCGTAGCTGAGCATTATAAAAAAACGGGAAAGGTGGTAAAAGTGAATGGTATCGGCAGTGTAGATGAAATTTTTGCTTCGCTTTGTAAAGAGATTGATAAAAAACTTAATACCACAACGCAGACCTGACACCAAAATGTATAGCGATAAAATAGACTTTTTAAAAACAAGGCTCGTTTCTACTTTAAAAACGGCACCTGATAACGCTCAGAAGGAGTGGGGTGTTATGTCGTTCCAACAGATGATTGAACATTTTGCTGATGCTGTGAAAAATGCCAGTGGCAAATTAAAATTGCCGGTAATTAACGAAGGAGAAAGACTGGAAAAGTTTAGAGCATTCTTAATGTCAGATTCGCCCTTTGCTCCCAATACAAAAAATCCGTTAATGACAGAAGAAGGTGCTCCATTGCGACAGCCGGATCTGTCATCTGCCATCAACAAACTTGAAAGCGAGCTTAATTATTTTTTTGAAATTTTTGAAAAAGAACCCGGCTTACATACAGGTAACCCATTCTTTGGGAACTTATCATTTGAAGAGAACGTACAGTTGCTTTACAAACATGCCATGCACCATTTAAAGCAATTTAACTTAGCTTGAACAAGCCTTCATTTGACATAACTAAGCAACACATTATTCTTGAAAATAAAAGAGTACTTCTTCGGCCATTGGAGGAAAGCGACATTGAGCAACTATGGCCCTTTGCATTAAACGAACCGGACATCTGGAAGTATTCAATATTTTCTCCAGGGGGCAGCAAAGAGAATATGGAAACCTATATTGCTGATTATTTAAAGCAGAAAGAAGTTGGTAAAGAATATGCTTTTGCAGTGATTGATAAAACGAGTAACGGCTATGCCGGCTGTACAAGATTTTATGATATTCAGCCGGAAAATAATACTACACAATTAGGTTATACCTGGTATGGTAAAGCCTTTCAGCGAACAGGCCTTAATCGAAATTGTAAAATGCTTTTGCTTGAATTTGCTTTTGAAAAGTGGGGAATGGAACGAGTGGAATTTAGAGCTGATGCTCAAAATGAAAGATCTATAAAAGCCATGCGGGCTATTGGTTGTACCGTTGAAGGCATTCTTAGAAGCTGTGTCAGCCTGCCACTGCAAAACCGCCGGAGAGATTCAATCGTGTTGAGCATTTTAAAAGAAGAGTGGTTTAGTGATGTTAGAAAAATGCTTGCCGCCAAAATATATTAGTTACCGCATTCACCTCTTGTCCAGGTTTTAACACCAGCACATTTGGCTTCGCAGGCATTACCATACGTTCTTCCATCGCAGCCGCAAACGGGGTCATACTCTTTTGTACACATGCAATTTTCGATGGGTTTGCCTGCACAGTTTGTTGTTTTTTTACAGGTTGCCTGGCATAAGGCAAATGCGCAGATCACGATAAAAAATTTGAAAAGTAATTTCATTTTTAAGCATTTTAATTAACCGTTAATTGCACCGCATTATACTTAAGTAAATGTATTTATAAAACTCTTTACATCTAATTTTCTTAAGTATAACTATGGTTACTTTGTACAAATAATATTCTATTAAAGTGATGTTGAGCAATTATATCACCGGGCATTGGATAACCGGGGATGGTGAAGGACAGCAACTGGTAAATGCGTATAATGGAAAGTATATTACGTCCATTTCAACCAAAGGCTTAGATTTTAAAGCTGTACTCGAATATGGCAGAACCGTTGGCAATCCTGCCTTGCGTAAAATGACCTTTCAGCAAAGAGGAACGATGCTAAAAGCGCTTGCTTTTTATCTTCTTGAAAAAAAAGAAAAATTTTACAACCTTAGCACACAAACCGGCGCCACAAGAGCCGATAGCTGGGTTGACATTGAAGGAGGTATTGGCAACCTGTTTTCAAATGCATCGCTCCGCAGAAAGTTGCCTGACGAAAGTTTTGCTTTAGATGGAGACAGCATTTCGCTGAGTAAAGGCGGCACTTTCAGCGGCCAGCATATTCTTGTGCCTAAAGAAGGCGTTGCTGTTCACATCAATGCTTTTAATTTCCCGGTATGGGGCATGCTCGAAAAAATTGCAGTCAATCTTTTAGCCGGCATGCCTGCTATTGTTAAGCCTGCTTCGGTTACATGTTATCTCACACAGTTAGTTGTAGAAGAAATTATTGCTTCAGAAATTTTGCCAAAAGGCGCATTGCAATTGCTTTGCGGCGGCACCGGCGATTTGCTTGACAACATGCAATCGCAGGATGTAATAACATTTACAGGTTCGGCAACAACGGGCTTAAAATTAAAATCACTACCCCATATTTTGGCTAATAATGTGCCTTTTACCATGGAAGCGGATTCGCTCAATTGCATTGTATTGGGTAAAGATGTACAACCCGGAAATGCAGACTGGGATATATTTATAAAAGAAGTACGAAAAGAAATGACGGCAAAAGCCGGGCAAAAGTGTACAGCCATACGGCGCATTTTTGTGCCTGCAGAAAAAATGGATGCTGTTTGGAAAAGTCTTGCAAAAGCTTTGGATCAGACAACTATTGGTAACCCGGAAAATGAAAAAGTAAGAATGGGATCGCTGGCTGGCCAGGCACAACGGGAAGAAGTAAAGAACCAGGTAAGCAAACTCTTAGCTTCATCACAAATTATTTACGGCTCATTAGATAGTGTTCAGTTGCTGGATGCAGATGCTGAAAAAGGCGCTTTTATAAGTCCGCTGCTTTTAATGAATGATAATCCTTTTAATACCGAAGAACCGCACAACGTTGAAGCCTTCGGGCCTGTCAGCACAATTATGCCCTACAGGAATCTTGATGAGGCCATTGAACTTTCCAGGAAAGGCAAAGGCTCTTTATGCAGCAGTATTGTTACTTCAGACAAAACAATAGCAAGAGAATATGTATTAGCCGCCGCTACGCATCATGGGCGTATTTTAATATTAAATGAGGCTTGTGCAAAAGAAAGTACCGGTCATGGTTCCCCATTGCCTATGCTTGTGCATGGCGGCCCCGGTCGTGCTGGTGGTGGTGAAGAAATGGGCGGCCTGCGTGGCATAAAACATTATATGCAGCGGGTGGCTTTGCAGGGTTCACCCACAATGCTTACTGCAATTACCAGCGTTTACCAACCTGGCGGCGAAGGCAACAAGTGTGACATACATCTCTTTAAAAAATATTTTGAAGAGCTTACACCTGGTGACCAGTTAATTACCAATGAAAGACTGATCACTTCTGAAGACATAGACCGCTTTGCAGAATTAAGTGGCGACCACTTTTATGCGCATAAAACCGCGACCGATTTTGAGAACACCATGTTTGATAAACAGGTAGCGCATGGTTACTTTATCATAAGTGCTGCTGCAGGTTTATTTGTTGACAGCTATGAAAAAAATCCTGTGTTACTCAATTACGGTGTTGAAGAATTCAGGTTTACAAAACCAGTGTACCCGGGCACATCAATACATATAAAATTTACCTGTAAAGAAAAAATTGCACAGGATATAAAAGATGATAACGACATACCCAAGGGGATTGTAAAATGGTATGTGGAGATTATAGATGATACAGAAGAACTTGCAGGCATTGGTACAATACTTACTATGGTTGCAAAGAAGAATAATTAATTTACAGGATCAATAAAATAAGTAAACGATGAATGGAGCAGTACATGCGCATAATGAACATGGCATTACAACAATAGAATTTTCTCATCCGCAGGGTAATTCTTTACCTACAAAAATACTTGATGAACTCAGTCACGAAATTCATTTTGCAGGCACGCATCATGAGACGAAAGTCATCATCTTGCGATCTGCAGGTGACAGCGTTTTTTGCGCCGGCGCAAGCTTTGACGAGCTGTCTGCAATAACAGATGAACCAAGCGGTAAAAAATTTTTTACCGGCTTTGCCAAAGTCATTAATGCCATAAAGAAATGTAATAAGCTGGTAATTGGCCGCATACATGGCAAATGTATTGGTGGCGGGGTTGGCCTGACTGCTGCCTGCGATTATGCCATTGCCACAAATAATGCAGAAGTTAAACTGAGTGAACTATCCATAGGCATCGGGCCATTTGTAGTAGGGCCGGCTATAGAACGCAAAATAGGTTTATCCGCTTTTTCTCAATTGGCTATAGACTCTTCTCTTTGGCGCTCGGCCGATTGGGCAAAGCGTAAAGGTTTGTTTGCAGAGGTTCATGAAAGCGCCGCCAACATGGATGAGGCGATATTCAGGCTTACAAACACTTTGGTGCATTATAACCCTGAAGCAATGCATCAATTAAAAAATATGTTCTGGAAAAACACAGAGCATTGGGATCTGTTGCTGGAAGAACGTGCAAAAATTACCGGTAAACTTGTATTGAGCAATTATACCAAATCAGCAATTGAAAAATTTAAACAGGCGAAAATAAAAACCAATAAAAGCTAAAGGGGTTAAATTATGAAACTTGAAGAGATACTTAGTAGTTATGCTTTCAATGACGGCCAAGTATTATCTTTCAAAATTGATATTTCTGATCAGAGTTGTACAGTTGTCTTGAAGGTGAGAAAGCATTTAGGAAGGCAACAATTTCGAAAATGTCTTATTGATTTAGTATTTGCCAAAATTTCTAATATCAATATTTCAGAAGATTTTCGCACATGTGGAGGATACTCCGATATAACTTTTATAAAAACAGCGGATGAGGAATTTTATCTCTCTTTAGACCCGTACAGCAATTTAGGGCAACCAAATGATGAGGACAACCTCGTAATTATTTCTCGTTTGCTTTCAATAACATATGAAGACGGCAACAATATTCAAATAACATAGTTAGCCCCTCGGTAAAAACTTAAATATTCAATCCGCCACAAACGCTTATAACCTGGCCGGTTACATAAACACTAAGATCACTTGCCAGGTATAAAGATGTATTGGCCACATCTTCGGCGGTGCCAAATCTTCCAAGTGGAATGGTGATTTTATATTTATCAGCGCTGGCGCTATCCTGTAAATAACTCGTCATGTCGGTTTCAATAAAACCAGGCGCTATAGCATTGCAACGAATGTTGCGGCTGCCGATCTCTTTTGCAATTGATTTTGTAAAACCAATTACACCGGCTTTGCTGGCCGCATAACTGCTTTGGCCGGCATTGCCCATTTCTCCAATCACACTGCTCATATTTATGATGCTGCCTTTCCTGGCTTTCATCATCGGCTTTATCACATGCTTGGTGATATTATAAACGCTTTTAAGATTCGTGTTCATTACATCATCCCATTGCTCCTCGGTCATCCTCAGCAATAAATTATCTTTTGAAATACCTGCATTGTTCACACAAATATCTATAGTGCCGAACTGTTTGATCACTTCATTAATTAATGTTTCTCCATCTGCATAAATGGCCGCATTGCTTTTATAAGATTTTGCCTGCACACCAAACGCTTTCAGTTTTTCTTCAAGTGCCAAAGCTTTTTCTTCGCTGCTTAAATACGTGAAGACAATGTGAGCGCCATGCTCTGCAAACTTTAAAGCAATACCTTCTCCAATGCCACGGCTTCCGCCGGTGATCAATGCTACTTTGTTTTCTAATAATTTCATGATGATAAATTATTAAACGCTTTTTGTTTTAAGATATAATTGCAGTGAATTTATGTTCGTTAGTAAATGACAAAATATCTTCTACATAACTCCTGTCGTTACTCAGCCGTGGCACTTTGTGTTGTCCTCCAAGTTTGCCTTTGCCTTTAAGCCAATTGCTGAATGTGCCTGAAGACAAAACCCTCACAACAGGTAATCGTAAAGCAATATCCTTATACCGTTTGGCTTCATAATCGCTATTCACTGTTTTCAGGGCTGAGTCCAGTTCGGTTATAAAGGTTTGAATATTTTCAGGATGCTTATCAAACTCTATCAGCCATTCGTGTGCGCCATTATTATTCTCGCTAAAGTACATTGGCGCAGCGGTATAATCGTTTACTACCGCTCCTGTTTTTTCTGATGCAATCGCTATAGCTTTATCAGTATTGTCTACAATAATTTCTTCTCCAAACGCATTCATATAATGCTTAAGCCTGCCGGTAACCTTTATTTTAAAGGGCTTTAGGTTTGTAAACTGGATGGTATCTCCAATAAGATATCTCCATAAACCGCCATTCGTGGTTATCACCAAAGCATAGTTTTGGTGAAGCTTTACTTCTGAAAGACCAATGGTATGCGGATGCGGTTTGCCATATTCATTAACTGGCATAAACTCATAAAAAATACCGTGGTTAGTAAAGAGCAACATGCCATCTTCTTCCGGTGTATCCTGTGCCGCAAAAAAACCTTCGCTGGCATTATACATTTCCAGGTAATTGATCTTTGCCCCGATAAGCTTATCAAGCTGTTCTTTATAAGGCGTAAAAGAAACGCCGCCATGGATATATAACTCAAGGTTAGGCCACACTTCTTTTAAATATTTTTTTCCTGTCAGGTTCAGGATCTTTTTTATTAAAACGATGGTCCAGGTTGGTACGCCGGCAAGGGATGTAACATTTTCGTTAATGGTACTTTGGGCGATGTTCTCAATTTTACTTTCCCACTCATCGCTTAAGGCAATGCTTAGCTCCGGTGTGCGCAGCCAATGCCCCCAGAACGGTGTATTTTGCAGCAGCACAGCACTTAAATCGCCATAGTGCATATTTTCATTGATCTGGTGAACCTGGTGGCTGCCGCCGATCACAAGACTTTTACCTGTGAGCAGGTCACTATCCGGAAAGTTTTTATAATAATGTGTCAGTACATCTTTGGAACATTTAAAATGTGTATCAGTAAGGCTTTCATCGCTCACCGGTAT
>JANLXV010000494.1:0-1909 GCA_031365305.1 Chitinophagaceae bacterium | reverse complement strand
CTTCTAAGGTTTAAAAGGGGCTTTAATCTTAAGATATCTTAAGAAAACTAATTTCTATTTGTTTTTTTTTAAAATTCTACAGGATATTTTAAATAAAACGCAATTATGGGCGTTTGCCTATAACCTAACATTCAATATTTACACATGAAACCAATTAGAATTGCCTTACTGGCACTGCTATTATTTTTATCCTGTCATCTTTCAGCACAAACTCCCGGTATCATTGTTCGCCCTGCAGGTTCTGCCGGGCCATCCGTTCTTGATCCCAATTTAAATGGATACACATCACTTACCACAGCGGGCTTTGGAACAAACGATATTACCAATAGTGAAATACTTTATAAAGTGGTTGCCCCTGTTATTGCAGAACCGACCGGCGATTTGCTTCGTGGGCCCAGTGGAAATTTTAGTGACATTGTAAAAACTGTTGATGGCAGCGGATTTTATTTATACAATGACGGCACAAATTTTCTATGTCGTTTAAGAATAGGCAGTATTGTCAGCGGTTCTAAAGGATATAGTATTTTATTAGATACTGATTCTAAATTTGGCGCCACGGGTGCAAATGCTGATCCCAATTACCAGGCAGCTACAACAGGAAATAATGGTAACCCCGGCTTTGAACTTGAAGTAGTTTTAGAAACCAATTTTCGCATTGCTATTTATAATGCAGATGGCACCAGTACCCCTGTTTTATTAACCTCATATCCCATCGCATCAAATTCTCAAATATCTGTTGCCGCTACTACAGATGGCGGTAATCCTGATTACTTCTATGATTTTTACGTACCATTCGCTGCAATGGGTATTACGGCAAGCACTCCTTTAAGAGCAACTGCTACTACTGTAATGTCACCTTCCCCTGCTATTGGCGGGCCTAAAAGTGATATCTATGGCTTAGCAGGAAGCAATTATATGGCTGATTGGGAAACTATTATTAATACCCAGCCTTCATTCACATTGAATAATCTTACTTCCGGGGGGTCGGGTATTTCAGCAAGTTGTACTGCTGCACCTACTGTAACATCACCCATTTTACCTACATCAACTTCTATAAGCGGTGCCTGGACAAAGGCAACTAATTCTACAATTACAACGGCTACTATCACAGTTTATAAAAACGGAACATCATTAGGAACCACTACGGTAAGTTCAGGAGCAACCTGGACTTTAAGCAGTGTGTCAGGCTTAGCGGCAAATGATGTTATCACCGCAAAAGCACAGGGCACAGGTGAATCAATGTGTTTGTCAAGCAATTCAGTTACAGTCAACGCTTGTAATTCTGCCAACATTCCTTCTACGCCTATTCTTGTATGCTATTCCGGAAGTAAGGGTATAAGTGGAACCAATCTTACAACCGGGTGGACAGTTCATGTAGATAATATAACAAGAAACACACAGGAAAACAGTGTAAACAATACAGGAGGTTTATTTGGAGCAAACACCGGATCAAGCCCCAATTTGAATTGGGTATTTTCCGGAGGATGTGCCAGCGGTGCCCCTATGGCCTCAGGTTCTTATAAAATATATTATACCAATAATACAACAGGCTGTACTTCGGAACCTGCCTATTTTTGTGACGCAGGTAATGGGGGATCTGTTCTTGCCGGCTCTATAGCTGCCCCAACCATTACATCTCCTGCAAACAGTGTATTTACTACTGCAACCCAATCTATCGCAGGAACAACTACGGTTGCCGCAACAGTGAAATTATTTATCAATGGTTTGGTTTCTCAAACGGTAACGGCAAATGCAACCACGGGGGTGTTTACCTTTTCAAGCGTTGTACTTGCGTTCAATGATAAAATTCATATTACAGTTGAAAAAAACACTGGCACAGTTTCCACAAGTTATTGCGCAGGCGAATCCCCTATTTTTACAGTGAGCTGTAATACAGCGCCACCGGTAA
>JANLXV010000188.1:0-3268 GCA_031365305.1 Chitinophagaceae bacterium | reverse complement strand
ATGGATCTTTGTTTAAGCTGTAAAGGTTGCAAGTCTGAATGTCCTTCTAATGTTGATGTGGCTAAATTAAAAGCGGAATTTCTGCAGCAATATTATGATGCCAATGGCGTGCCCTTTCGTTCAAAACTCATTGCAAATTTTAGTAAGTCTGCCAGGCTTGGTGCATTGGTGCCGTGGTTGTATAACTTCATGGTTACCGGCCCGGTGATCAGTAATATCATAAAAACAATATCAGGATTTGCTGTGCAGCGATCAATGCCAACGCTCTATGAAACCACCCTGGAAAAATGGTATAAGGATAGGAAAAATGAAAAAGGAAAAATGAAAAATCCCGGGAAGATTGTTTATTTATTCTGTGATGAATTTACCAATTACAACGATACTGAGATTGGTATTAAAGCGATCCTGTTATTAGAAAGATTGGGCTATGACGTAGTGATACCGCAACATGAAGAAAGCGGCAGGGCCTGGCTCTCCAAAGGGTTATTGCGTAAAGCCAAAAAAATAGCCAATAAAAATATTAAACTGTTACGCAACATCATTACGGCAGAAACACCATTGGTCGGCATAGAGCCCAGCGCCATACTCACTTTCAGGGATGAATATATAGACCTTGCTGATGATGAAAATCTTGCAGCGGCAAAAGAATTATCAAAGCATGTATTTTTAATTGATGAATTCATTGCTAAAGAAATTGACCAAGGAAACATTAACAAAGCCACGTTTACCAAAGAAAAACGGCTCATCAAATTACATGGTCATTGCCAGCAAAAAGCTTTATCATCTGTAGCGCCATCGGTAAAGATGATGTCGTTGCCGGAGAATTATGTGGTTGAAATCATTCCTTCGGGCTGTTGTGGGATGGCAGGTTCTTTTGGTTATGAAAAAGAGCATTATGATCTTTCTTTAAAGATTGGTGAACTGGTTTTGTTACCTACAGTTCGCCAACAGCCCAACGATGTAATTATTGCTGCACCGGGAACCAGTTGCCGTCACCAGGTTAAGGATGGAACTGGCAGAAAAGCATTACATACGGTTGAGGTATTGTATGAGGCATTGGTTTGAATTGAGTCTTGTCATTTTTTTTGAATGTTTAAGAACTGCAACAGGTACTGGCTTCACCGCCATCTTCTCAAAAAATAATCCTTTTATTACTTAGTCTCAAAAGAATTGATTAATTTTTATTACTATACAATATGGCCACATCAGTCATAATGTTTACCTGCGACGTCCACAATTTCGTTTAATAACATTTTTTAAACCGGTAAAATATTTGTATGAAACAAGCCTTCCTGTTTTTGTTAGTTATTGTATGCGCCGCATCTTTTGCGCAAATAAAATTGCCTGCAACAAGAGTTGTAGACAGCAGTGATACCTATTTTGGTGTAACCTATAAAGACCCTTACCGTTGGCTGGAATACATTAAAGAGCCGGAAGTGGAAACCTGGTTTAAGCAACAGGCAGATTATACCAACAGTGTGCTTAATACGCTCAATGGCCGTGATGAATTAATAACAGAATGGAAAAAATTAGACAAACTGCAGCCGCCACAAATCAATGGAAGGTCTTACCAGAACGGCAGAATATTCTATCGCAAAACCATGCCCGGCGAAACCGTTGGCAAATTATATTACCGTGAAGGCTTTACCGGTAATGAACAGTTACTCTTTGACCCCACCACTTATAAACCTGGTGAAACGCTCTCGCTGCAAAGCGCACAGCCCAGCTTTGATGGTAAAAAAATAACGATCGCTTACTCCAAACAAGGGGCAGAAGTTTCAACGCTTCGTATTATGGATGTAGATAAAAAGCAGTTTTTAAAAGACTCAATTTATCCCTACAATTGGGATGGAAGCTGGACTTTTGACAATAAAGCCTTTTATTACAGTTGGATAAAATCTGCCGATAATAAAGATCCGCAGGCCCGCCTTAACCCTAAAATGAAATTGCATGTTGTTGGCGATGATATGGCTAATGATGTTGATTTTTTCAGCAATGAGAGTTATCCTGACTTGAAGATTGATGCGGCTGTATATCCCTTTGCTTTTGTAACCAAGGAATCGCCCAATTATATTTTTTCCGGCGAAGGCACTGTGCAGCCGGAAATAAAAATATACTATGCACCCATTGCAGAAGCAGGCGCCAAAAAGATAAACTGGAAACCCTTATGCACACAATCCGACAAGCTGGTGAGAAGCTTAGATGTGATAGGCGATAACGTGTATGCCATTACTTATAACAATGCCAAAAATTATAAGCTGGTGTCTACTTCCTTATTGCATCCTGACTGGGATCATGCTGAAACCGTTGTTGCTGAGAAGGCGGATCAAACACTTGAATACATTACGCACAGCAGGGATTTTGTTTTTATTGTACACAGCGATGGTATCAACAATCATCTTTCCAAATACAACCTTAAAACAAAAGCCATTACCAATATAAAGCTGCCTTATCTTGGCACAACCGGCATTTTTTGTTTAGATACCAAAACCAATAATTGCACGGTTGGCATCACCTCGTGGACAAAGCCTTACACAGAATTTGTTTATGATGCTGATGCGGATAAGTTTACGCCGGGCACTTTTAATAAACCTTCAAATTACCCTGCTGAATATAAAGATTTGCAGGTAGAGGAAGTTGAAGTGAAAGGACATGATGGCGTTATGATTCCCCTCTCCATCATTTATAAAAAAGGCACAAGGTTAGATGGGGCAAACACTTGTTTGATGGACGCTTATGGCGCTTATGGTTATAGCGCTGTGCCGTATTTTGGTGTTGAGCATAATTCCCTGGCGGTAAAAGGTGTTGTAGTGGCTATACCGCACGTAAGGGGCGGCAGCGAAAAAGGAGAAGCCTGGTACAGGGCCGGTTACAAAACTACTAAACCAAATACCTGGAAAGACTTTATAAGCTGTGCAGAATATCTTATCGCCAAAGGATATACATCTGCTGATAAACTTGCCGGAACGGGCACCAGCGCCGGCGGTGTATTGATAAGCAGGGCCATAACTGAGCGGCCCGATCTTTTTGCCGCTGCCATTTGTAATGTAGGATGCGCCAACGCTTTGCGGCTTGAATTTTCTGCAAACGGCCCTGTAAATATACCTGAGTTTGGAACAGTAAAAGACAGCGCCGAGTGCAAAGCCTTATATGAAATGGATGGTATGCAGCACGTTGTTAAAGGCATTAAATATCCGGCAGTGATAAGTGTGGCGGGCTGGAACGACCCACGTGTAGTGCCCTGGCAGCCTGGCAAGTTTGCCGCCGC
>JANLXV010000360.1:0-6074 GCA_031365305.1 Chitinophagaceae bacterium | reverse complement strand
TTTATCACAAACATCATAAAAACTGAAATAGGAGGCAGTGTCTTTTGTGGGCGGCAACAATTTAGAATAGGTGGACCGGGACAATGATTGTATACCCCCCATTACCATGCCCACCGTAAATGCCAAACCATAAAATTGATTAACAGTATGAATAAAATATGCCGCAATACAAATGCATATCCAGATGCAAATAATAATACCGAGGGTAAAAATGTTACCCATTTTTTTAGATACTCTCGAAAATATTAATGCGCCGCCAATAGCCACAAGCTGAATGATGAGTATGGTTATAATGAGTTGCGGCGTTTCCATTTTTAACTCTTGCGAAGCAAAATAAGCAGCGAGATACATAACCGTTTGCACACCCATATTATAAAAAAAGAAGCTTCTTAAAAATCGTTTTGTAACCGGGTAGTTACGTAACTGCTGCCAAACTTTTTTTAATTCATAAAAGCCATTTAAAAGAATATTTTTTTCAGGATTTTGTTTAGAAGGCCGGGAAGCAGGAAGATTTTTAAAAGTTACCTGTGCAAAGCCGGCCCACCATAAGCCGACAGCTAAAAAGGACAGGCGGGTAGGCCAGGCACCCCATCCCAAATGCATTGCATCATTTAGCATAATGGCTGTAAGGCATAATATCATCAAGATAACGCTGCCAACATAGCCCATGGCAAAGCCTTTAGCGCTTACTTTGTCCTGGTCTTCTTCAGCAGCTATTTCCGGCAGGTAAGCGTTATAAAAAACAATGCTGCCGCAAAAACCAATTGAACCAATAATGGCACATATAATGCCGAACGAGACATTGTCTTTAGTTAGAAACGTAAGGCCAATACAGGCTGCAGAACCGAGATAGCAAAAGAATTTCATGAACGCTTTCTTATTGCCTTTGTAGTCTGCTATAGAAGATAATATTGGTGAAAGTACGGCGATGACCATAAATGAAAACGCAATTGAATAAGATGCCAGCGAAGCCCTGTCATAAGTTCTGCCGATAAAATTTACTTTTTCCGGTGCTATAAAAGTGTAATAGGCCGGGTAAATGGCTGAAGTAATAATTAATGAATAAGCGCTGTTGGCCCAATCGTACATGGCCCAGCCATTTATAACTTTTTTTGAAGCAGTTTGCATTAATATGGTATGATGGCTGAAAATACTAAATTATTTCAGCACTGCCTTATCACTGTTATTGCTGCAGGAACTATTTAAGATAACCCGTAAAAATGAGGATAAGCAGCACCATACCTACAACAATCCTGTAAATGCCCCAGACTCTAAAGCCATGTTTTTTTAGGAAGGCTATAAAAAATTTGATAGCAAGCATAGCTACTATAAATGCTATGACATTACCTATGGTAAGCAATTTTATTTCATGCGAAGTAAAACCTCCGGCTTCTTTAAAGTACTTATATAATTTATAAACTGTAGCTGCAAGCATGGTGGGTACAGCAAGAAAAAAAGAAAATTCTGCTGCCGCAGACCTGGAAAGTTTTAAACTCATGCCCCCGATAATTGTTGCAGCACTGCGGCTTAAGCCAGGAAATAATACAGCAAGGCATTGAAACATCCCGATTTGAAAGGCTTTAAAAACAGAAATCCTTTTTTCATCATTTATAGTTGAATGAGAAAACCAATGATCTACAAAAAGTAATAAAACGCCACCGGCAAGCATAATGATGGCAATGAACAACGGCCTTTCGAGAATAGCATCAATTTTATCGCTAAAGAGGTAGCCGAATATTAATGCAGGAATGACCGCCACAAGAAGCTTCAAATAAAAATTAAGGCGTGAAAAATCAAAAAACTTTTTCCAGTAAAGTACTACTACTGAAAGTATAGCGCCGAGCTGAATAGCGATTGTAAATACTTGTGTAAACTGATCAGTATTACTTAACCCGAGCAGGTTTTCAGTAATGCGCATGTGCGCTGTAGATGAGATGGGCAAAAATTCTGTAAGCCCTTCTACTATTGCAATGATGATTGATTCAGATACCGTCATTATAAATTGTTAGCCGGCAGAAAGTGTTAAACGGTGCGTTTAGGCTTACGCATTATAGCAAAAATTTCCAATGCAAGACCGATAATAATAAGCAGAGGGGCAATAGTAATACGTGTTGAGCTGTAAACTTCTTTGCTATCAAAAACTTTGGGATCGCTGCTTTTTCCACCGGCCATTAATATAAACCCGAGGGCAATAACAACAAGGCCTATCAGCATCCATTTATAATTGTCTTTGCCAAATAAAACAGAAGGCACAGACTTTACAGAAGTTGAGATGGTAGTTTTTACTGTTGGAGTAGTGGTTGCAGTTGATTTCATTTTTTAAATATTTTTCGAAGGATTAATAGAGGTCGTCAAGCTTCATCTGTAAATATTTTAATACAGACCGGTGTGTACTGAAAAGTGTAATAAACAAGCCTAATACAATCATGCCCGCAAATAATAAAAGCATGTTACTGCTATCGTGCAGTATTTTAAAATAAGGCACCAGCTTTTCAGCCATATAAATAAAGCCCAGCAAAAGTGAAATGGCAATTATAGAAGCGATCAATCCATTGATGAGTGCCCTTATGTCCAGTGGCTTGGCAATAAACCACCTTGTTGCACCGACCATCTGCATGGTTTTAATTAAAAACCGGTTGCTGTACATGGCTAATCTTATGGTATTATCTATTGAGATGATCACCAGCACAGCCAATATTATCGCAATAACTAAAACCCACAGTGCAGCAGTTCTTACAAATTTGCTGACGTAGGATATGGTTTCGGTGGGGTATTGAAATTCAGAGATCGTTCCCCGGAAGCGGGTTTCAAGATCGCTGCCAAGTTTTGCTAAACTATCCTGTTCCATATAATCGGCCCTTACAAAAAAATCAATGCTTTCCGGCAGCGGGTTATTATTTAAAAAATTCCGCCAGGTGGTATCATTTTCGGCATTCCACTTTTCAATGGCTTTATCACGGGTCACATATTCTACTTTTTTGGCGTAAGGGAGCTGTGTGAGGTAAGTTTGTACAGAATCTATTTGCTTTTTATTGGCGGTACGTTCAAGCCATGCATGCACCTGGATGCTTTCTTTAAAGTACTCGCCGGTTTTGCGGATGTTTAAAAAGATCCAACCAACAATACCGAATAAAAACAGTACAAGAGCAACGCCAATTATTGCATAAATGTAGGAGGGTTTACCACGCTTTGCCGAAGCTTTGCCAAATTGCGCCATGTAATGGAAGTCTAAATATTGATGTGGCTTAAGCCGTTTTCAGTTGCGGGCAAAAATATATTATTTTAAACAGCTTTAGTACTTTTGCCACAACTGCAATGTTATTCATAAAATACCTTGCAATACAGCCTTTTATATAAAATTGCTGCTTATAACATTTTTTTCACACAAACATTAAGCACTTAAGTTATCCGGCCATCAGCCTTATACTTAAGTCCAACTGTGTACCACAATTACCAGTTTAAATATCGTATCAACACCGCATGGAATATAATTTTAGAAAAATAGAAAAGCATTGGCAGGAAAAATGGAAAGCCGAAAATGCTTACACTGTAAGTAATCATTCCGAAAAACCTAAATGCTATGTGCTGGATATGTTTCCTTACCCAAGTGGCGCCGGCCTGCATGTTGGGCATCCTTTAGGTTACATAGCCAGTGATATTTATGCCCGCTTTAAACGATTGAAAGGGTTTAATGTACTACACCCGATGGGTTATGATAGTTTTGGCTTACCGGCTGAACAATATGCTTTGGAAACAGGCCAGCACCCGGCAACAACTACGCAAAATAATATTACAACTTTCCGTTCGCAGCTTGAAAACATCGGTTTTAGCTTCGACTGGAGCCGTGAAGTAAGAACCAGTGATCCATCTTATTATCGCTGGACACAATGGATATTTCTGCAAATTTTTAATAGCTGGTACGATCATGAAAAAAACAAGGCAAGGCCGATTAGTGAATTGATTGAAGCTTTTGAAAAGGAAGGGAATGGGTTTTTAAAAGATCATGTTGCCGGTGACATTTTTTCTGCAGAGGATTGGGAAATTTTTGATGAGAAGCAGCAGCAGGATATATTAATGCAATACCGGCTGGCTTATACAGCTTACGGGGAAGTGAACTGGTGTGCGGCTTTAGGCACTGTGCTTGCAAATGATGAAGTAATAAATGGCGTAAGTGAGCGTGGCGGTCATCCTGTAGAAAAAAAGCAAATGCGGCAATGGTACATGCGCATCACGGCTTATGCTGAAAGACTCTTACAGGGCTTAGACACAGTATCTTTTTCTGATGCTATGAAGGAGATGCAAAAGAACTGGATTGGTAAAAGTGAAGGTGCCGAGATCGTTTTTCCCCTCTCCACCCGTGGAGAGGGGTTAGGGGTGAGGGTCTACACTACCCGCCCTGATACCATTTTTGGTGTTGACTTTATGGTGCTTGCACCAGAACATGACCTCGTAAGTAAAATAACAACTGCTGAACAACAACATGCCATTAATGAATACCTGCAGTATGTAAAAAGCCGCAGTGAACGGGAACGGCTTGCAGAAGTGAAACAAATAACCGGCGCCTTCACAGGTGCTCATGCTATAAATCCTTTTGATGGCCGGCTTATTCCCATCTGGATATCAGAATATGTGTTGGCTGGTTATGGTACCGGCGCAATAATGGCCGTGCCTTGCGGCGATCAAAGAGATTTTGCTTTTGCAAAACATTTCAATATTCCTATCACTAATATTATTGGTGAACACTTTAATGGTGAAGAAGCCAATCCAACAACAGAGGCCTATTTATCTAACTCAGGTTTTTTAGATGGTATGCTTATGCGTGACGCGATTAGCGTTGCGACGGCAAAACTGGAACAGGAAGGTTTAGGAAAACGCAAGATTAATTATAAAATGCGTGATGCAGGCTTTAGCAGACAGCGTTATTGGGGCGAGCCTTTTCCCATAATTTATAAAGAAGGAATTCCTTACCCGGTTGATGAAAAAGATTTGCCGGTAGAATTACCGCATGTGGACAGTTATTCACCTGGGCCTGAAGGACAGGGACCATTGGCGAATATTACCGAGTGGGTACTAATCCCCGGCCCTTCTTCACTCGTGGAGAGGGAAACCAACACCATGCCCGGTTACGCAGGCTCTTCCTGGTATTTCTTGCGCTATATGGATCCGCATAATGACCAAACATTTGCGGATAAAAAAGCTACCGATTACTGGAACCAGGTTGATGTGTATGTCGGCGGAACCGAACATGCCGTTGGACATTTGTTATACAGCCGTATGTGGACGAAAGTGTTGTTTGATTTAGGTTATATCAGCTTTGATGAGCCGTTTAAGAAGCTGGTAAATCAGGGAATGATTCAGGGAAGTTCGAGGTTTGTGTACAGGCTTAGCATGTCAAAGCCATTTTTTGATGATTATGATTTTTTAAGAGAAAATGGTATTCAAATTTTTGTATCAAATAATTTAAAAGAGAAACATTCTCTTGCCGGTTTTTTTGAAACTATTCGAATGAATTTTCCACAATTGGATTATAGCTTTTTTGATATGGAAATTGTTTCTCAAAGATTTTTAAAGCTATACGTTAATGTAAACCTTGTTGATGGAGTAGAACTTGATATAAACGCATTCAGAAAATCTAAACCCGAATATTCAAATGCTCATTTCATTTTAGAAGACGGGTCTGTCAATTCTCCCCTCTCCACTCGTGGAGAGCGGCAGGGGGCGAGGTATATCTGTGGCGTCGAAACCGAAAAGATGTCTAAGTCGAAGTTAAATACAATTAACCCTGATGAGCTTGTATTAAAATATGGTGCCGACACTTTCCGCATGTATGAAATGTTTTTGGGCCCTGTTGAGCAAAGCAAACCTTGGGACACAAAAGGCATCGAAGGCGTTCATCGCTTCCTTAGAAAACTATGGCGCTTGTACTATGATGAAGTAAAAGGCCAAGTGTGGAATGATTACAAGCCAACCAATGATGAATTAAAGATTCTGCATCGTACTATAAAAAAGATTGAAGAAGACACAGAACATTTTTCTTACAATACAGCAGTAAGTGCTTTTATGGTTTGTGTAAA
>JANLXV010000342.1:0-7752 GCA_031365305.1 Chitinophagaceae bacterium | reverse complement strand
CGCTGGCCATTATCCTCCGTAAAGAATTATTGATCCCGATATTTTGCTTTGTGTTTTTAGTAGAGAACATTAGTGTGATGATGCAGGTAGCCTGGTTTAAATACACAAAAAAAAAGTATGGCGAGGGGCGACGGATTTTTTTAATGAGTCCATTACATCATCACTATCAAAAGCTGGGTTATCATGAAAGCAAGATAGCAGTAAGGTTTTGGGTAGTAACAATATTAACGGTAGTATTTGCAGTTGTCACTTTAAAACTGAGATAGATCTTAACCATTTGTCCTGCTTTAATTCAACTATTCTATGAAAAATAACTGCTTAAAGTAGTTAACAAACAAAACCAATAGATTCTATGCCATTGAAAAGCCATTTTTTAATGTATTACGATGACGACAGATGGATAAAAAGCTTGTAATACTTGGTGCCGGCGAAAGTGGCATTGGAGCTGCGTTGCTGGCGAAACAGAAAGGATATACTGTTTTTGTAAGCAGCGATGCAGAAATTAAACAGGAGTGGAAAGATCAATTGATCAGCAATGAAATTGATTATGAAGAAGGTGGTCATAGCGGGCATTTAATTCTCGAAGCGGCGGAAGTTATTAAAAGTCCGGGCATACCTGATTCGAAAGAGATCATCAAAAAGATTAAAGCGAAAGGTATACAGGTGATCAGTGAAATAGAATTTGCTTACAGGTTTAAAGGGCCGGCAAAAGTTATTGCGATAACAGGCAGCAATGGTAAAAGCACAACCACGGCGCTTACTTATCACATTTTAAATGAAGCGGGTTTAAGCTGTGCAATGGTTGGTAACATCGGTATTTCCTTTGCAAAGCAGGTGGCTCTTGAACCCAAAGATGTATACGTGGTCGAGATCAGTTCTTTTCAGTTAGATGATATAGTGGATTTTAAACCGGATATAGCTGTATTGCTGAACATAACTGAAGACCATTTAGACCGGTACGATTACAAATTTGAAAACTATATAAAGAGCAAATTCAACATCATTAAAAACCAAACAGAACAGGATGTATTTATTTATTGCTACGATGATGAAGTGATAATGACGTACATGAAACAACATTTAATAAGCCCTAACCCATTACCATTTAGCATGAGCAAACCATTGCCGCAAGGCGCTTTTATTACCGATGCAGAAATGCATTTAAAATGGAAGCAGGAAGAAGTTAAGATGAGCGTAGAAGACTTTGCCATTAAAGGAAAGCATAATCAATATAATACCATGGCAGCAGGCCTTGCAGCAGTTGTGATGGATATTCGTAAAGAAAAAATCAGAGATGCCATCGCCACCTTTGAAAGCCTGGAACACCGCATGGAGGCCGCCGGTACTATTAAAGGTGTAGAGTTTATTAATGATAGTAAAGCCACCAATGTGAACAGCACCTGGTTTGCACTTGAAAGTATCGATAAGCCTGTTATTCTTATCCTGGGTGGGGTTGATAAAGGCAATGACTATAGCCTGATCATGGAACTGGTGAAAGAAAAAGTAAAAGCTATAGTGTGCATGGGTACTGATAATCGTAAAATTCATGAGGCTTTTGGCAAACAGGTTGAACTTATCGTAAACACAGAAAGCACAAAGGATGCGGTGCAGTCGGCCTTTCATTTTGCCAATAAAGGTGATGTGGTTTTATTATCACCGGCTTGTGCAAGTTTTGATCTGTTTAAAAATTATGAAGACCGTGGTAAACAATTTAAAGATGCTGTAAAGGAATTATAAATCGCTTAGCCTCACCCCGTGCCCCTCTCCACCCGTGGAGAGGGGCAGGGGGTGAGGAAGACAAGGGTAAATAAATAAAATAATTAAATGGGATGGTTTACTAACACCGAATTTTCTACCCCCCCTCTCCACCCGTGGAGAGGGGCAGGGGGTGAGGTTTTTAATCGTACAAAAGGCGATAAGGTAATATGGGCTATTGTAGTAGTACTTACCCTTGTCAGCATTTTGGTTGTATATAGCAGTGTCGGATCTCTTGCCTATAAAATGAATAAGAGTACGGAAAGTTACCTGTTTAAGCAGATTGCATTTATCGTTCTCGGCGTACTCATCATCTATTTTGCCCACCGGGTAAACTATACTTTGTATTCAAGATTGTCAACCATTCTTTTCCTGATTTCTATTCCACTGCTTATTTACACACTAAAGTTTGGCAGTAATATCAACGAGGCTAACAGGTGGATAAAATTGCCTGTCATTAATATGACCTTTCAAACATCTGATCTTGCCAAGCTGGCTCTGTTCATGTACATGAGCAAACAGCTTAGTAAAAAACAAAACGTCATTAAAGATTTTAAAAAAGGGTTTCTGCCATTGATCATACCTGTGGGAATTATCTGTATTTTAATAGCGCCTGCTAATTTATCAACTACTATACTCATTGGTGGCACCAGTTTGCTATTGATGTTTATCGGTAGAGTTAGTATAAAACATATTTTGGGTGTTATAGCTATCGCCATGCTTCCTGTTCTTTTTCTTGTTATGATGGCAAGGCATTATTATAATGCTGAAGAACATAAAACCACAGAGTTGGCGTCTATCCTGTCTTCTGGTCGTATACCAACATGGATAAAACGTGTGCAGGATTTCATGTTTGCTGATCAGGCAGAAACTTCCTACCAGGTGCAACAGTCTAAAATAGCTATTGCTACCGGTGGATGGATTGGTAAAGGCCCGGGCAAAAGCGAGCAACGTAACTTTTTGCCACATCCCTACAGCGATTTTATATACGCCATTATAATTGAGGAATATGGTTTACTTGGGGGTACTATAATCGTTTTTATTTACCTCTTGTTTCTTTTCCGAAGTATACGGTTATTCAGGAAATGCCCTTATGCCTTTGGTGCCTTTTTAGCCCTGGCCTTAAGCTTTACTTTGGTAATTCAGGCAATGGTAAATATGGCGGTAACTGTAAATATTTTTCCAACTACCGGCGTTACGCTTCCACTGGTAAGCATGGGAGGCAGCAGTCTTTGGTTCACCTGTTTTGCGATAGGTATTATTTTAAGTGTGGCGAGGAACGTCGAGCAAATGGAAGGCGAAAACCTTGCGCAGCCTGCAGTACAGCCTGTGCATGATGAAACAAATTCAAATGATGATCAACCGGCAATGAATTAATGATAGAAAAGGCCACCATAGAAAATAAACCTGTTGCTAAAAAAAGCAAACGGATAATTATTGCCGGTGGTGGAACCGGGGGCCACATCTTTCCTGCCATTGCTATAGCAAATTCTATCAAAATGCTTGAGCCACTGACCGAAATTTTATTTGTAGGTGCAACCGGTAAAATGGAAATGGAAAAAGTGCCGCAGGCCGGGTATAAAATTAGCGGCTTATATATAGCTGGCTATAACCGAAACAACTTTTTTAAAAATATTGGTTTGCCTTTTATGTTGATCAGAAGTTTTTTACAGGTTACCAATCTTATCAGATCATTCAGGCCTGATGGCGTTATAGGTGTTGGTGGTTATTCCAGCTTTCCTGTAGTGCGCATGGCTCAAACAAGAGGTATTCCAACATTTATACATGAAAGCAATTCTCTTGCCGGCAGAACAAATATGATACTGGCCAAAAGAGCTACCAAAATATTTGTTGCCACGCCTGCAATGAACCAATATTTTCCCGCAAAAAAAATCATGGTAACCGGTAACCCGGTGCGCAACATATTTAAAGATTGCAATCTTGTTAGAAGTGAAGCCATTGAATTCTTTGGTTTAAAGCCCGAACTTAAAACGGTTTTTATAATGGGTGGAAGCCTTGGGGCTAAAAGTATTAATCAAGCCATTGCATCAGGTGTTTCAATATTTAAAAAACATAATATTCAACTCATCTGGCAAACAGGAAAGCCGTTTGCACAAGAAGCCGCAAAATTTGCCGCTGAAGAATCATCCATCTGGACAAATGCCTTTATTGATAAAATGGAATATGCTTATACGGCTGCAGATGTAGTGGTATCAAGGGCCGGCGCTATGGCTATAGCGGAATTGGCCATCATAGGCAAACCTGTGGTATTTGTGCCTTACCCCTTTGCCGCAGAAGATCACCAGACGGAAAATGCACGGGCGTTGGTAAATACGGGTGCAGCTTTAATGGTTAAAAATAGTGAAGCTGAAACAAAATTAGTATCAGCCGTTATAGCCCTGATTAATAACAATGAACAAATGATTGAGCTTAAAAAAAACATATTGAAAACGGGCAACAATGATGCTGATGATGCAATAGCTTCAGAAATTTTAAGAGTACTCAATAATTAAAAATGGCAATAAATAGATGATCAATATTTCCACCATATCAAGAGTATATTTTTTAGGTATTGGGGGTATAGGTATGAGTGCCATAGCCAAATATTTTAATGCAAAAGGCGTAACAGTTAGCGGATACGATAAAACGCCAACATTGATTACCCGGCAGATGCAGGAAGATGGAATTGACATTAACTATGAAGATTCGGTTGATCTTGTAGATAAGCAGGCGCAACTGGTGGTGTATACGCCGGCTGTGCCAAAAGATCATTTACAATTAAACTATTATCTCAATAATAATTATCCTGTTGTAAAACGAAGTGAGGTGCTCGGTGAGATCACTAAAAATTCGTATAACATCGCTGTCGCAGGTACACATGGTAAAACAACTATCAGCACAATGATAGCCCACATATTACGAGATAGTGAATATGGTTGTAATGCATTCCTGGGTGGCATAGCTGGTAACTATCAAACCAATTTCTGGAGCAGCAATTCAAATGTTTGTGTGATAGAAGCCGATGAATATGACCGCAGCTTTTTGAAGATACAGCCCGATATTGCAGTGATATCAGCAATGGACGCTGATCACCTTGATATCTATGGCACAGAAACAGCCATGGAAGATGCTTTCATAGCGTTCTCAGAAAAAATTAAAAACCAGGGAATGCTTATCAGCAAATTTGGTCTGAAGCGTTCAAAGGAGTTTAAGACGGATCGTCATGT
This sequence comes from Chitinophagaceae bacterium, assembly GCA_031365305.1. Taxonomy (GTDB): domain Bacteria; phylum Bacteroidota; class Bacteroidia; order Chitinophagales; family Chitinophagaceae; genus Ginsengibacter. The sequence goes on along the minus strand of JANLXV010000342.1, from coordinate 2,770 downwards.
TGAGTATAGCCTGCAAAATGATAGCGCTGATGTATATGCTGCAAACATCACCATAAAAAACGGAGGTTATGAATTTGATGTATTAACAAAAAGTTGGATGGTGGATAATGTAGTTTTGAAAATGGGTGGTATGCATAATGTTGAAAATGCTATAGCGGCAATCACTATAGCAAAAGAATTAGGGATTGATAATGCAGGTATAAAAAAAGCGGTTGAAAATTTTAAGGGTGTTAAGCGCAGGTTTGAATATATAATTCCTTTCACACTCAGCACGCACAACACCAAATTAGTTTTTGTAGATGATTATGCACATCATCCTGAAGAATTAAAAGCATTAATAACCGGCGCTAAAACATTGTTTCCTGATATGACATGCACAGTTGTATTTCAGCCGCATTTGTTTAGCCGCACCAAAGACTTTGCAAAGCAATTTGCTAAAGTGCTTACACTCGCTGATCATGTTATTTTGTTACCTATTTATCCTGCAAGAGAATTACCGGTTGCCGGCGTTACCAGCGAACTTATTTTAAAAGACATTGACCATGACAACGCTGAAATATTACAAAAAGAAGATGTGCTGAAATGGTTTGAGAAATTAGACATTAACGGATATGACAACCTGGTAATTACTGCCGGCGCCGGCGATATAGATACCATGGTTGAGCCTATTAAAAATATTTTGCTTACTAAACTGCAAACCAATTGAGCCAGGTAAAAAATCAAAAGCTTAAAAACATACTCTGCTTTAGTGCCTGGGCAGTTTTAGGCATTTGTTGCATGGCCCTGTTGATAGCTGCGGTTACCCAAAAAAATGCACATACCTGTAAGGATATTAGGGTAAAGATCATCGGGGTAAAGAACAACTTTTTTGTTGACGAAAAAGCTGTGTTTGGCTTATTAAATAGAATGCATTTTGCCAATATAAAAGGCAGCAGGCTGGCTGAAATTAATTTGACAGCAATGGAAAGGGCACTAAAACAAAACGCCTGGATTAAAAATGCAGAATTGTATTTTGATAATAATGATGTGATGAAGGTAACCGTTTATGAAAGAGAGCCTGTTGCCAGGATATTTGCAACAAACGGCACATCTTTTTACTTAGATACTTCCTTGACTATGCTGCCGCTTAACCCGGGTTATTCGGTTCGTGTGCCGGTATTTACAAGCTATGTTGTTCCCGTAAAAAAGCGCACTAAAACTGATAGTTCACTGCTTAGAAACATTTCCGATATCAGTACTTATATTATTGGTAATGAATTCTGGATGGCACAGGTTGACCAGGTTGACCTTGCACAGGATGGCACTTTTGAATTGGTACCCAAAATAGGTAACCAGCAAATTTATTTTGGCAATGCAGAAAATTATGTCACCAAGTTTGAAAACCTCTTAGTGTTTTATCAACAGGTGTTAAGTAAGGTTGGGTTTGATAAATACAAATCTTTAAACCTTGCCTATAATACCCAGGTAGTAGCTGTTAAAAGAGGTCTTGAAGATATCAAGCAAGATTCGCTTCGTGCCAGGGAGTTAATGAAAGCGCTCGCCTTAAAAGCTCAAAAAGAAAATACCGATAGCACCAATAATATTCAGCTCGATCAAAAGGATGATAACATTATTCCTTTACCTGCTTCCACCGACGATGCTTTAACAGAAGATGATAGAAGTACGCCGGCAAACACTGATGTACTAAAATCTCCAACTATAATTAATAAGCCTGCAATAACAAAACCATTGCCGGTTGAAAAAAATATGATGCCTGCTGCAAAGAATAAGATTGAAAGAAAGGAGCCTGTCAGGTCACGAGTAAAACACGTATCGGTGCCTCAGCAAAAATCAATAAAAAAAGTGCCGGCCAAAGCGAAACCAAAAGCTGTAATGAAACCGCAAAACGACTATTAAAAATTAAACATCAAATAAATAACACTAAGTATTATGAACACCGAACAACCCATTATAGTAGGACTCGATATCGGCACAACCAAGATTGCTGCAATAGCCGGTAGAAAAAATGAGTTTGGCAAACTGGAAGTTCTTGGCTTTGGCAGAGCTAACAGTAATGGTGTGCAACATGGCATGGTATTAAATATTGACCAAACCATTAAAGCCATACAAACTGCCATTGAAAATTGTTATGCCAGTAACCCAAATCTTACATTGAGCGAAGTGTATGTTGGCATTGCCGGTCATCATATCAAAAGCCTGCAAACCCGTGGCGATATTGTAAGGCGAAGCAATGATGAAGAAATACGACAGGAAGAAATAGACCAGTTGGTAGAAGATCAATATAAAACATATATACCTGCCGGCGACCAGATCATTGATGTGATACCCCAGGAATTTACGGTAGATAATTTTCAGAATATCCCTGATCCTATCGGTTATAGTGGTGTAAAAGTGGGTGCAAATTTTCACATCATAACCGGAGATAAAAATGCCATAAGAAATATAAACCGCAGTGTTGAACGCTCTGGCTTAAAAGTAAAAGATTTGGTGTTGCAACCTTTGGCATCTGCTGCTGCTGTTATGTGCGATCATGATCTTGAAGCCGGTGTTGCTATTGTTGATATTGGTGGAGGTACTACAGATCTTGCTGTGTTTTATGAAGGTATCTTAAAACATACAGCCGTTATTCCCTTTGGTGGTGAGAACATAACCAATGACATTAAAACCGGGCTGGGCGTTTTAAAAGCACAGGCTGAACAAATGAAAGTTCAGTTCGGTAGCGCTTTGGCAGAAGAAGCAAAATCACATGCATTTATAACAATTCCGGGAC
>JANLXV010000332.1:0-4803 GCA_031365305.1 Chitinophagaceae bacterium | reverse complement strand
TTACCTGCAAAAAAATATAGCTAATCAAATACTCTTTAACCTTTTCCGCAAAAAAAAGATGGAAGACATGTTTAAGCAATCATTACAAAACCTTGAAGCATTGGTTAAAGAGATTAAATTGCCTGTGGCCTGACATTATACTATTGCAGGTTCTTTCTTTTCCAAACCTGCCTGCCTTTGTTCAGGGTGTGCTGCAAAGAAAAATGGTATGAGGATATAATAACCCGGCCTTGCTAATATGCCATCAATCCAAATTGTGTATTAACTTTTGTACCTGTTATCATTCATCAGCCAGATTCACCACATGTCAATCAACTTCGCTTTACAGGGTGGGTATTGTACATGAAGACTGACGGACTATAGCCTCCTTCATTTGTTTAATATTCTGCCTGCTTTAAGGCCTTTAGTATCGGCAGCGTTACGAGGTTGGTTTACGCAACGTAAGCGATGATATCCACCACGTATAAAACGATGTTGTTTATATTTATCAATAAAACTATTCACTGCTAAAAATAGAATACATTATATCAATTACGAGCCTGTAGTAAATATTTGGTGGCAGCCAATAAATAACTACACAATTGCGTTAGTACATTGGTTTTTCATAGGATATTGGATTATATGGGGGTGAATTTCTATTCGGCCCCTTTTTTATTTAATGGATTATATGGGGGCTTAAATCAGCAGGTTTATATCTTTCCAAAAAAAACGATACAACATCCCCTGCCAACTCCTAACTAAACTGCGAAATATCTTCAGCACAAAACTTATTACCTGGTAAAAATGCTTTTTACTATTTGTGAAAAACTAAATGTAACGGGTTGGCTTTAGATGGATAATGAAGAAAAAAAGGAAGTTGACTGATACTGGATTTTCTGGTAATTCAGGAACCTGAATCAGTTGAGTTTTTTAAAGGATTTTTGGATATAGATTAATGCTTAACGGCATCAATCAACTTCCGGAACAAAAATAGAATAATGTATATCGTATGCAAGAGCATTTATACCCTTTATAGCTGGTATGGATTATACACTTCTTGCATGTATCATCACGAAATTCTACGAAGTACAAATGCGAACAAAAAAGCCTTTTAGGCTTAAGGCATCGGAAAGAATATTAAGCTTTCTGATAAATATTTCGCCGAAACGGACTTCTAACAGAAAAATTACCAGCATGTAGAAGGTAACACTTCTTTGATCTTCATTCTAAAACTGCAAACCTTTGCTTGATTATAAAAGCGCTTTTGTGTTAAGTCTATCTACCTGCTCAACTCCACCAAAATCTCCTTCGTTTGTTTATCATTAGGGTCAAGCTCTAAAGCCTTTTGATAGTTTTTGATGGCATTGGCTTTGTCATGCTGCGCTTTATAATAATCACCCCAGCGGCTATAAATTATTGAGGCGTTGGGGTATTGTTCCTGCGCCAATTCCAATATCGTTTTTACGGCCTCGTAGTCTGGTGTTTTTTTATTCAGCAGGTCGTAAGCATAGTAACTAATCTGATATTCATTCATAGCTATTTGCCTGAAACCTTTTTTGGCTTCATTGTATTTACCGGCCTGCAAATATTCAGAGGGCGTAAATTCATCAGCTTTCATTTTTAACCAGGCCTGCTCCGACGTTTGATATTCGGTACGTAAAGACATAACGTTGCCTTTATCATCCCTGGCAAAATAGCCTTTAATGTTATAGTCTGTAAACACCAGTGTATCAGCCGCAACAGGGAAGCAATAAATGGCGTTGCCTTCATTAATCTGTTCCACCAAATAGTTATTTTCCCGCCTGATGTTTACCACTTCATCTTTACCTTTTCTATACCGGCCTTCATAACCATCAAGCATAACCCGGCTCATTTGTATGGGTTGTATCTCGGCTGGTAAAAAGTTATACCAGTTATAGGTTTTTGCAACAGCCCGCCTGATCTCCTTACCCAAACCATTTACATCATCGCCTGAATTAAGCATCACCACTGCACCATTGCCGCCCTCCACGCTTGCAATGCCATAAGCTAAAAACCCTGCATTCACGCCGGTAAATTCAAAGTATATACCTCTTTGGTCTTTATTATCGGTACGCTGGATAATGAAAGGCCCAACGGCCATTTGTTCCTTATAACCACCATCAGAAACCGCCACCTGTGGTGTAAGCATTTGCCGGGCAGTACCCTCGTTTAGAACAACGCCTTTTCCTGTATAGGCTTTTTGTATGTCAATGAAAAATTTTGCAAGATCTGTTGGTGTGGTGTATAGGCCCGCCGCTGCCTGTTGCGGATAGATGTAAGGCATGCCTTTAAACCAGGAGGCAGATGAATAAGCCCATGCTGCCCTGGATAAATATTGCTGAGGCAGAGGTTGTTGAAAAGTAGAATTCTTCATGCATAACTTATCAAAAATAATTGCCCTCGCAAGATCTGCGAAGTCTTGCCCGGACACATCCATGAGCGCCAGTTGAGCAATGAGGCTGCCACCACCAGAATAGCGAAATTCTTTTTTAAGTTCACTGTTTACCACAACAGGGCGGCTTTCTGCTATCTCAGCACCATTTAATATTTCAACAATAGTTGGTAAACGCTTTTTATCCGGCGTAAATCCAAAGTAGGCAGATTGCGTGGTGCCGGCCGTATGGCTTAAGAGTAGTCGTAATGTAACTGGTGTTTTTTTGGTAAGATCATTCTCAGGAAGTTTCCACGACACGAGGTAATCGTTTATGGGTTTATCTAAATCAATTTTACCTTGTTGCACTAAATTTAAAGCTGCTACGGCTAATAACAATTTGCTGATGGAACCGGCAGAAAACATAGTTTCGTTTGTCACGGGAATTTTGTTGATTGTATCTGCGAGGCCATAGCCTTTTGCCCAGGCAACTTTATAATCTTTAATAACGGCAATGCTTACACCCGGCACATGGTAATACTTCATGCGGTCAATAATGTTCCAGCCTTTAAAGCCGTTAACAGGTACAAAAGGAATGAGGTTATTTTCTACTAACTTAATTTTGGGATCAATGGAAGTAGTTTGGGAAAACGTTTGGCCGGATATAAATAAGCATAAAGCGTAAAGCAGTGTTTTATAATTCATACTCAATTAATATTATTTTTTGATTGGCTTATGTTGCAGAAAGTTTTTGTATACGGATGGAGCTTTGTACTTTTTAAAAATATGTCTACCGTAACAACCATATAAGTAATATGTTCAGGGCTTGGTAATTTTATTTATGATTTTGATTTAGACTGATGGTTCTTTTCACTTTCAATCTTATTTGTAAAACACTTTTATTATTAAACGATATTTCTTTTATTACAGAAAAATACTGCTATGCAAACAGGTAAGTTTCTTTTCCTTTTTGTCACGATGTGCCTTGCCCGCTTTTGTTCACTTACACAAAGCCAACACCAGGTAAAAATTATACAGGGAAGTACGAATAATAAGCTGGAAGTATTAGACTGGGGCGGCAGTGGCCAGCCAATTCTTTTTCTTACGGGACTGGGCAATTCGGCCCATGTGTATGACGATTTTGCGCCGAGGTTTATTGATAAATTTCACGTGTACGCCATGAGCAGGCGTGGCTTTGGTGCATCTGACCAACCCTTAAATGGCTATGGCATTGACACCTTAATAACCGATGTGCTTGCTGTTTGCAAAACATTACATTTAAACAAAGTGATCCTGATGGGTCATTCTTTAGCCGGAGATGAGATCACAGCCTTCGCCGCAAAATACCCGGAAAAGGTTGAGAGTGTTGTTTATTTTGATGCTGCTTATAATCATAACAATTTAGAAGATATACCTTTTCCCGATTTGCCGAACCCTCAAAATGATGACACGGCTTCGATAACCCAATTCAATAATTACATGGCGTCGTGCAAACGGATTTTATATTCCGAGGTTTGTTAATCTCAACAACGACAAAAGAAATTACTTAAGAGGCTTTGGCTACCGGGGCAGCGCAAGCCGGGATGGCTGGAGCAAAGATGTGGCGGAGATGAACATTGGCCCGGCCTTTAAAGATGCATTAAGTGAGCCTGGCGGGTGGACAATAGGTGCCACAGGCTTTGGTGAAATTCTATCTTACCATGAAAACATGATATCGCTAAGCAAAAGTGTGAAAGATAAATGGGGCTTGCCGGTACCGGAGATGGACGCAGAACTAAAGGACAACGAGTTGAAGATGCGTAAGACATTGTGCAGGAACTGGTAACCATGTTTGAGGCTGCCGGTATAAAAAACATTTCTACCTGGGATAGTAAAAAATATGCCATCGGGCAGGGTATTCACGAAATGGGTACTGCACGCATGGGACGGGAGCGTAAAACATCAGTATTGAACAAGTATAACCAGGTATGGGATGCGCCAAATGTTTTTGTTACCGATGGCGCATGTATGACGAGCAGCGCCTGTCAAAACCCATCACTTACATACATGGCGCTTACCGCCAGGGCAGCCAATTATGCGGTAGATGAATTGAAAAAAAGGAATCTTTGACCCGGACATTAAAACACTGTAATTTTTATGATGATCAGCCCCAACAGTTATTTCTGAATGACAACACTTCAGGAACTTTAGGCATGTAGGAGCGCTGTTGTGCGTAGTTAATAGCTACTCTGGCAAATAGTCACCTAATAAGTTCCAATCCATACTATTTCTCCAACCTTGTCCGTGGTCGCTGGTATTTATAATTTTATGTGCTTCACCAATTTTAAATCCGTCATAAGTTAGCAACGATAAAATGGCTCCTGGTCGCAAGTGTTCACTCGCCCAACTTAAAGGTGAGTTTCCATCGGCGTCTTTAACAGTTTTGTCTGCAC
>JANLXV010000171.1:0-2963 GCA_031365305.1 Chitinophagaceae bacterium | reverse complement strand
CCGATCATTTGGTGAAGTTTTATGTACGGGTTCTTTATCAATATCATTATCAAGCCGTATTGTAGGATATTCCCAATCGAGATCTATACCATCGGTTTTAAAATAAGCCATCAGGTGTTTTACAGAATTAGCGAATTCGCTTCTGCCGGCTGCAGTAAAAAAAGCGTCTGAGCATGTCTCACATCCACCCCAGCCGCCAAGAGACAGTAATATTTTTAAGTTTTTATTTGTTGTTTTGAGGCTTACCATTTTTTGAATGATAGCGGTATCTGCTGCTTTATCAATTTTAGATGTTGCGCCATTCAAATGACCGAAACAAAATATCAGGTGCGTAATTTTATTTACGTCAAAACTGTCTAACTGCGATATATTCCCACTGAAGTAAGCGATCACTTTTATCGCTTTCCGCTGTGCCGATCCGCCGAGGTTTAACATCACCGATAAAAAAAGAAAATAAATCAACTTCATATAATTCGTGGCTTTTGTTTGCAGAATTTGTAGATATACAATGACGACAATATTACATCATATGGTAGTAGCATCACTATTTGCAGAACAATCTGGCAGTCATGCATTTTTATTTTAATAGGCACACCATTTGCAAATAAAAGGAATATGAAAAAATTATTTACCTGTGCTGCTATATTATGCAGCTTTTTTATTGCCTGTAACTCCAGTTCACAAGACGGTGACTCTGCCTCAAATTCAGCCTCATCATCAGAAAAAGATGAGAAAAAAAATATGACTAAAAGAGATTACAGTATTACCGCAGCCAATTCGTATAGCGATCTGTTTTTGGATAGTATGGATGTGGTAAAATATATCACCGATAATAACCTGCCGGACTCATCAGCAAGACGCATGAAAAGTTTTTATAATGCCAGGAACTATCAATATGCCTGGTTTACCACCGGTGGCCTTACAGAACAGGCGCTTGGCTTCTGGAGCCTGAGTAATTACTATTCATACACAGGCGATACGTCTTTAAAAAATAAATCTTTCAAAAAAAGCATGGATGCTTTTTATTTTGATGATGATCTTAAAATAAATCCTGCAAATAAAACAGCAAAAAGTGCTGAGCTTGGGCTTACGCAACACTTCATAAGTTATTCACGGGCCAATTACGAAAAAGGGTATATCAAGCGTAAAGAGATGGAGCGTTTTGTACCAATGAAAAAAGAACCTGCTATGGAACTTGCTGATTCGCTCATCTCAAAAAAACATAAGGATAATAAGTATTTTGATGACGTAAATAAACAATACAAAGCCTTAAAAGCAGAGCTTGAAAAGTATTACACGATTGCAAAAAATGGCGGCTGGCCAACACTTCCTGCCGATGTTAAAGCCTATAAAAAAGCGGCATCTACTTCCGCAATACAATTGCTTAAAAAGAGACTAACTATAAGTGGCGATATGGCGGCCGGTGATACCTCTATGAATTATAATGATACCCTGGAGACAGCAATTAATAAATTTCAGCAACGCCTTGGTTATACGCAGAATGGTACTGTTTCAGCAGGTCTTATAAAAGACTTAAATGTTTCGGCTGAGCAACGGGTTAGGCAAATACTTATTAACCTTAACCGCATGCGCTGGATGCCGCAGGAACCATCAGGTAAACTCATACTCGTGAATATTCCGGAATTTATTCTTCATGTATTGGATAACAAACAAAAAGTATTTGATATGAATGTGGTAGTTGGAAAAGAAGGCCATAATACCATGATGTTTACCGGTAAATTAAACCAGGTTGTATTTAGCCCATATTGGAATGTACCCGAAAGTATTGTTGAAAAGGAAGTAATGCCTTCAATGCAAAAAAATCCTAATTATTTGGCTGATAATAATATGGAGATTACGGGTGAAGAAAATGGATTACCGGTGGTACGGCAATTGCCCGGCGATAAGAATTCTTTAGGCCGTGTGAAATTCCTGTTCCCGAACAGCTATGACATTTATTTTCATGATACGCCGGCAAAAGGCTTGTTCAGCAAAGATAAAAGAGCCTATAGCCACGGCTGTATCAGGTTAAGCGAGCCGGAAAAATTTGCAGAATATCTTTTAAAAGACGACAGCAACTGGCCGCCTGAAAAAATTGCTGAAGCCATGGCTACCGACGAAGAAAAGTTTGTAAGAGTAAAACATCCGGTACCGGTTTTCATTACTTATTACACAGCGTGGGTTGATGAAAATGGATTATTGAATTTCAGGGATGATATTTATGGACGTGATACTGTGATGCAAAAGAAAATGTTCAATTAACACAAATTTTTTGAACACAGAATTAGAACGAATTATACGAATTTATTTCTTTGCTGATTGGTTTAATTCGTGCCTGCCATTCGTGTAATTCGTGTCTTAGTTAGTCGTAATAAATTTTATACAAACTGGTTTAGGCACACTGATCTCTTCACCGGTTTTTTGCAAGAGGCCGGTGGTTTTATTTCTTTTGAAAACTATAATATTGTCACTGTTTTGGTTTGCAACCAGCAGGTAATTACCTGAAGGATCTATGGCAAAATTCCTTGGTGTTTTGCCGCCTGTCGCCTGGTGTCCCGCACTCGTCAACATGCCGTTTTTATTGATCGAAAAAATGGCAATATTATTTTCTTCTCCCCTGTTAGATGCATATAAAAAATGACCATCAGGTGAAACGTGAATATCAGCGCTGGAAGCCTCTCCTGTAAAACCCGCAGCATGTGTTGTTATGATTTGCAAAAATTTTAAATGTCCTTTTTTATAACGATAGGCCGAGACAGCGCCCTTAAGTTCTTCAACTAAGTAAGCATATTTATTGTTTGGATGAAAAGTAAAATGCCTTGGACCACTGCCATCGGGCACTTCATAATAGGCTGGATCAGCAGCTGTTAAAGGTGCCGAAGCATCATTGGGATTAAAGTTATAGCGGTACAACCTGTCGTTACCGAGGTTGGCTACAAATAGAAATTTCTCATCAGGAGAAA
>JANLXV010000286.1:0-4501 GCA_031365305.1 Chitinophagaceae bacterium | reverse complement strand
TAAGTTAGTCTTAGTAAAATATTGATAATTCATTTTAGCAACTATATATATCTTGTGTATATCATTCTCTACAATGTTTTCTGTATTGCTAACAGTTGTAAAGCCTATGAAATAGCAGAAAGACTTTGGATAAGTGAGCATACTATTGAAAATAGAATATTACTCATAAATAGAAGATTGAAATATAAATCTCTTACACATCTTATTGTAACGTTATTGAGAAAAGGAATAATCAGTAGATTATCTTGTATCAACATCAACACTTTTACCGAAGATATAATTTGATACAATGATGCAAACCAAGAAATCTATATAGAGAAATATACTTTTATTTGAAAGCAAAACTGGCCGTTCAAACATAGTATTGAGACTTATCCAAAACACTAGAAACAACAGAAAAGCGCTCAAAACTAGGAAAACCCTTTTCCTTGCAATAGAAATATTGGCTTGATTAATTTTCCCAAATAATATAAAGAAAGGAAGCAATAATGGTAAACTAACGAAAAAATTAGCCATCATTATTGTAAGTAAGGCGCTCAAAAAATCTGTTATAAAATTCTCCTTTTCCCCTGCCAAAGAAATCATAAACTGTAAAAAGAATCGACCCAGCAATTACAGTTGATACATAAACTTTAAAGGGGTAAAGTGTATCCTTTATTGCAGCATGTTTCATATTAGGTAAATATAGGATTACATATTCCGAAGATTTAACTGGTATACAGATGCCTTAACCATTAACTAACAACCGTTAGTTTTTTTCTCTCAATAGCGTAACTTTATTAAAACATTAATCATGATGGCTGATAAGGATACCAATTTCGACACGAAGGTAGCTGCGGAAATTAAAATTGAACCTTCAGATTACATGCCGGATAAATACCGGAATAATCTCATCAGGCAAATCAGCCAGCATGCCCATAGTGAAATTGTCGGCATGTTGCCCGAAGGTGAATGGATAACCAAAGCCCCAACACTTAGGCGTAAGGCAACACTGTTAGCTAAAGTTCAGGATGAGGCAGGGCATGGCTTATATCTCTATTCCGCGGCTGAAACGCTTGGTATAAGCCGCAGCGAAATGAATGATCAATTGCTTTCCGGCAAGGCCAAATATTCATCCATATTTAATTACCCCACAAAAACCTGGGCCGATATTGGAACCATTGGCTGGCTGGTGGATGGTGCCGCTATCATGAACCAGGTGCCCCTTTGCCGCACTTCTTTCGGGCCGTATGCAAGAGCTATGGTGCGCATTTGTAAAGAAGAAAGTTTTCACCAGCGGCAGGGGTTTGAAATTTTATTAACCCTTTGCAATGGCACTGAAGAACAGAAACAAATGGCACAGGATTCACTCAATCGCTGGTGGTGGCCAAGCCTGATGATGTTCGGCCCTAATGATGAGCATTCGCCAAATACCGCCCTGAGCATGCAATGGAAAATAAAAAGATTTACCAACGATGAGCTTCGTCAAAAATTCGTGGACGTTTGTGTAGACCAGGCTAAAGTGCTTGGACTTACCATACCCGATGCTGAATTAAAATGGAATGAAGACAGGCAGCATTATGATTTTGGCCCGATTGACTGGAATGAGTTTTATGAAGTATTGAAAGGCAATGGCCCTTGTAATGCACAAAGAATGGAAGCCCGGCAAAAAGCGCATGATAATGGCCATTGGGTAAAAGAAGCCGCAGCGGCGTTTAATGAAAAAAGACAACAAAAAGCCGCTGCATAACATAATTAATATTGAGTCGGGATATGACGAATTACAAAAATCTTTTACTATAAATAATCTCAAGCCCCTCTCCACCGGAGAGGGGTTGGGGTAGGGCTTTTTTATGACAGACTTAGAACCTTTATGGGAAGTGTTTATCAGGAGCCGGCAGGGCCTTGATCATAAGCATGTGGGCAGCCTGCATGCTACTGATGCAAAAATGGCGATTGAAAATGCCAGGGACGTTTATACACGCCGCATGGAAGGCGTAAGTATTTGGGTGGTGAAGTCAGCCGATATTCATGCGTCCAATCCTGATGATGCTCAAATGCTTTTTGATCCTGCTAACGATAAAGTCTATCGCCATCCTACATTTTATAATCTTCCTGATGAATTAAAACATATTTAATGGAAGAAGTATTCTTACAGGATTATATTTTACATCTTGCTGATAATTCATTGATCATGGGGCATAGGCTTAGCGAGTGGACGGGCCATGGGCCTATGCTTGAGCAGGACATCGCTTTAAGCAATATTGCGTTGGACCTGATAGGCCAGTCAAGGAATTTTTATCAATATGCTGCAAAAGTAAAAAACGCTTTAAGCCAGGATGATCTTACAAAAGAAACAGAAGATACCCTGGCTTACCTTCGAAACGACGCTGCATTTAAAAATGATGTACTTGCAGAATTACCTAATGGTGATTGGGGGCAGACCATCTTAAAACTTTATCTCTTTTCCACTTTTCAGCTTTTATTATATCAGCAATTAAAAAATTCAACCGATGCTTCACTTGCGGCTATCGCTGAAAAATCTTTAAAAGAAACCAGCTATCATGTGCGTTGGAGCGCCGAATGGGTAATACGCTTAGGAGATGGTACCGATGAAAGCAGGCAACGCATGATGAATGGATTAACCTCTATTAAACTTTTTATCAATGAGTTGTTTTATACAACATCTTATGAAGCACACTGTGCAAAGCATAACATCGGCATTGATCCTTCAACATTAAAAGAAGAGTGGATTTCAAGAGTGAGAACAGTCCTTGAAGAAGCAACGCTGCCTTTTGAAATTGATACTGATTCACCTGTTGAAACAATTGGTAAGAACGGCGATCATACAAAACATCTTCAACATTTACTTGATGATATGCAGATGCTTCAACGATCTTTCCCGGGCTGTGAATGGTAAATGAAATCAATGAATAATGAACAACGAATAATGAAGAAAGACATCACAAGGACTTATTGACCAATAACTCAATGACCAATGACTTAAGAGTATGACCATTGACACACAAATATCGAAAGCTGTTTTAGAAGAAGAAGTGTATAAAATACTTGCAGATGTTTACGATCCTGAAATACCGGTGCTCTCAATTATTGACCTTGGCATTGTGAAGAATGTTGAAGTGAGCATAGGTCATGATCAATCTAAAACTTCGGTAGTAACCATTACGCCAACATATAGTGGCTGCCCCGCCATGGATGTTATTGCATTCAGCATCCGTACATCATTGGCACAACACAATTATCATGTTATTATTAAACAACAACTTTCTCCCGCATGGACAACCGATTGGATGACGGCCCAGGGCAAAGACAAATTAAAGGCTTATGGTATTGCTCCGCCACAACTTCAGGCTAAAAGACTTGAAAAACTTTTTGAAGAAGCTGAACCCATAGTTTGTCCGAGGTGTAATTCTGACAATACTTCAATGATCAGTGAATTTGGCTCAACAGCCTGTAAGGCGTTGCACCAATGCAATGATTGCAAAGAGCCTTTCGATCATTTTAAATGCCATTGATACAGGACTTCTTTATACCTTTTCTAAAATTTATACCATGTCTGTAGTTCTCTTTGAAATAAAGAACAGTATTGCTTTTATTACATTGAACCGGCCTGAAAAATATAATGCTTTTAACCGGTCAATGGCGTTGCTTACACAGGGCTATCTGCAACAGGCCGGTGAAGACGACAATGTGCGTTGTATTGTGATCACCGGTAATGGTAAAGGCTTTTGCGCCGGGCAGGATATTGAAGAGGTTGTTGCGCCTGGCGGGCCACCGATTGACCAATTCATTGCTGAGCATTATAACCCCATAGTTAGGCTGATCAGGTCTGTTGGCAAGCCGGTTGTAGCCGCTGTAAATGGTGTAGCCGCAGGAGCTGGCGCTAATATGGCATTTTGCTGTGATATAGTTGTAGCTACATCTTCAGCTTCGTTTATACAGGCCTTTGGTAAAATTGGACTGATACCGGATTGCGGAGGAACCTATTTTCTGCCGAGATTAATAGGCTTTCAAAAAGCCTCAGCACTGATGTTGTTAAATGAAAAAATATCGGCAGCAGAAGCCGAAAAGATCGGGTTGATTTATAAGGTATTTGAGGATAGCGCATTCATAACGTCTGTGCAGGCCATTGCAGAAACATTTTCTGCATTGCCTCCCAAGGCGCTTGCTTTTACAAAAGAAGCCTTGAATGCATCTCTGCAAAATTCTCTTGAACAACAACTCGGTGTAGAAGACAAGCTACAGATGCAGGCAGGTAAAACGTCAGATTTTAAAGAAGGCATAACAGCTTTTATGCAAAAAAGAAAACCAGTTTTTACAGGTAAATAGAAAACTTCCGGATTATAAAAAACTGTCATGTGTTACAAAAAACTGTCAATTTTATCGTACATCTTTCCAAACAACTTTTGCTTCGGTTGCTTCTTTAAAAAAATCAGGCAGGCTGCCATCGCCTTTACCGGTAAAGCCGCCATCAGGGTGACCAAGTAAGTTGCACATCCTG
>JANLXV010000266.1:0-2869 GCA_031365305.1 Chitinophagaceae bacterium | reverse complement strand
GTTATCCCTTTAGCAAACGCAAATACAGAATCCCGTCTTCAAAGAATATTAAAAAGGCTCTTGACTTGGATGATATTCAAAAAATTTATTTTTATCAATGCGATCCTGAATTATCCGGTGAGCAACAGGCAATAGATTATTGGTTGTTTAGCTATCTCGGCAATGGCATGAATCCAAAAGATATTGCTAACCTAAAATATAAAAATATTGATGAAGACTATCTCACTTTTGAATGTTCAAAAACTGAACGTTCACTTCGAAGTGACCCCAAGCCAATCACCATTTTTATCACCGATGATATGAAAGCCATAATAGAACGACAGGGCAATGCTAATAAGGCACCCAAGAATTATGTTTTTCCTATCCTGGAGCAAAAGCTTACCCCACTCAGACAATATGAACTCGTTCAAAATTTTGTTGGTTTTATAAATGAATGGATGAAGCGGATTTTGAAAAACCTCGGGATAAATAAAAAAGCAACAACTTATGTTGCCAGACACACTTTCTCAACTGTTATGAAACGGTCAGGTGTGAGTACAGAATGCATTCAGGAAGCTCTTGGACATATTGATATAAAAACCACTGAAAATTACTTAGACCGTTTCAACAAGGAAGTAAAACGAGGATTGCTCAACGACTAACCTCTTTCAAAATAAGATCATTATAAAAGGGGCTTAATTGGCGTGCAATAGATGCCAAACATAAATGATGCTCTATTAAATAATTTACTGAATAATTTATGAAATGGGTACCATTTAGGCTTTGAGCATCCGCAAAATAAAGTAATAAAAGGTAAAAAGCTTAAACGGATACATCAGACGTTTAATCTTTAAACTGATAAGTATGTAGTTGATAACTTTTCTTTGGGAGTTTGTAAAATATTAAGGTCACTTAATTATCTCAAACAATTTGCGGTTGGCTAACAGACAACAAATTATAAAAGTTTAATTTATATACTACAAACGTTTTCTTATCAAATGTTCAAAGTCGATCGTTCAATTTAAAGATTGCCTGAATTGCAAAAGCGAAGAATTTGTATTGCTACCAATATTTGATTACCAGCAGCGTCACTCTTAGTTTTTTTATCTTCATTATCCTTGCCTATGGACGTATTTTTAAAACTTAATTGTTTCTCCAATAGGTTAAATTTTCTTTAGGTGAATAAATTATTCACTGAGTATACCAATAAACCCAGCATATTATACATTCATTTCGGCGACCAAGTTAGTGCTACGGGGTTACATAATTGTGAGATTTAGTTGCATGATTTACTTATTTGAAAGGTATTTACAATTACGTCGCTGATTTGAGCGGGCACTTAACACTATTGGCCTTCTACAAAGCATACCTTAGGTTAATGCAGGGTATTCTACCGGGCGTCTTAAACAAAAAAATGCTAACTACCAATTTACTTCCAACTCATAGGCAAAACGGTGCTCCTTCTGTAAAAAATACCTCTGATCAAATGAAAGCCCTGGTATATCATGGTCCCGGCAAAAAGGCATGGGAAGAAAAGCAGAAGCCTGTCATTACAGAAACTTTGGATGCCATTGTGAGAATTACCAAAACAACCATCTGCGGCACCGATCTGCACATTCTAAAAGGCGACATACCAGAAGTAACTGACGGCCGCATACTGGGCCACGAAGGCGTGGGTATAATGAAAGCCTATGAATCGTTTAGTAATGCCGCAAAAGAAAAAACACTGAAAGTGATTTTAACCAATGAATAAGTCTTTCAATGCTTTATTGTTTATTATCCTTTTAAATAGTTGCCAGGGACAAGAAGCGCCGCATACTACACCGGCAAAAGACAGTACTATAAACGCCACTTCATCTGCAAGCCTTTTTCTTGACAGTTCAAAGCTGGAGTCATTTATAAAAGAGGAAAAGACTTCTGGTACGGAAGCAGCGTTACTGCGTCAGTTTTATAAAAATTGCAACTACCAATATGCATGGTTCGCTAAAGAAGGTATTAAAGAACACACACGCATCTTCTGGCATCTGCACAACGATTATATCCAAAACTTTTCCGACACTTCACTTACTTACAAAGGCATTCATGAATACCTTGATCAATTGCTGACTGATAGTCACAACACCAACCTTTCACCGGAAAAAAATTTGCAGGCTGAGCTACAGTTAACGCTTCACTTTTTTGTGTACGTGAATAATGCGTATGGAGGCAAAGCGGATCCTGGTGTAATGCAATGGCACATTCCCCGAAAGAAGTTGGATGATGTTGCCTTGCTGAATTCTTTTATTGCCCGAGATGGCAAAAATCTTGATGATTGGGAGCCTGTAAATCAATTTTACAAGCGATTAAAAAAGGAACTGTTGTATTATGCTGCAATACAAAAAGCCGGTGGGTGGAAGGCAATTGTTTTTGATAAAACCAAAACATACAAGCCAGGTGATTCATCATCTGTCATCAGCCAAATTCAAGAACGATTGCAATTGGCTGATGGCGAAAAAGCAGCTTTAGCAAATTCAACTTACGGCAACGAATTAATCCCGCTTGTAAAGTCAGCACAGAGAAGTTTTGGTTTAAAGGAAGACGGCATTATTACGCCTGGCTTGATGAAAGAATTGAACGTTTCAATCAAAGAACGCATCGGGCAGGTATTGATAAATATTGAACGCATGCGGTGGTTGCCCAACCAACCATCAGGCGATTTTATAGCGGTGAACATTCCTGAATTTAGACTGCATGTTTTTGATGGCGAAAAGAAAATGTTCAGCATTGATATTGTTGTTGGCCAGGCAGCGCACAACACGGTCATCTTCACCGATAAATTAAAGTACGTTGTGTTTAGTCCTTACTGGAATGTACCGTCAAGCATTGTGCGAAAGGAGATATTACCAGCCAT
>JANLXV010000260.1:0-1802 GCA_031365305.1 Chitinophagaceae bacterium | reverse complement strand
TGTGACTACATCTTTTCGAAAAGTCTTCCTGGGCAGAGAGCTTAAGGTTAATGCGTGACCATAAACAATAATATTTTTCCCGTTGCCATAGCCATGATAAACTTTTACAACCGGTTCATTATCCAACCTGAAAAAACATAGGAGCTTATTTATTGTACGGTTTACAATTGAAACTTTCATTACTTTATCCTTTTCAATAAAATTGTGATACGGCTTAGCCGGTAAATTTAATTTATGCAAACATCAGACCTCTTAAAAATATTATTTGTCATCAACCCAAAATCCGGTACAAAATCCGGCATAGATTGGGAGCGGGAAGCAAGGCAGTATTTTAAGGAGTTGCCACATACGATTGAATTTGTTTTAATGGGC
Organism: Chitinophagaceae bacterium; assembly: GCA_031365305.1. Classification (GTDB taxonomy): domain Bacteria; phylum Bacteroidota; class Bacteroidia; order Chitinophagales; family Chitinophagaceae; genus Ginsengibacter. The sequence goes on along the minus strand of JANLXV010000260.1, from coordinate 1,430 downwards.
GACAAAAATGATGCTGGTTCATTAAAATACTGGATAGAAAAATTTAAGCCGGACAGAGTTATTGCTGTTGGTGGTGACGGCACGGTTTCCCTCGTGGCCGAACAATTGCTGCGCTCAACCATACCTATGGGAATTTTGCCTGCTGGGTCTGCAAATGGCATGGCTACCGAAATGCAAATCCCCACTAATGTAAAAGGCGCCATGGATGTAATAATAAACGGGCAGATAAAATGTGCCGATGTAATACTTATTGATAACAAAAACATCTGCATTCATTTGAGCGACCTTGGCTTAAACGCCCAGTTAGTAAAATATTTTGAAGCCGGCAATTTAAGAGGCAAGCTTGGTTACGCAAAACTGGTTTTAAGGGTTTTGTTTAGAAAAAAAAGGATGCACTTAAATATAAAGACTGATAAAGAGGAAATTGCAGCTCATGCTTACATGGTTGTTTTGGCAAACGCCAGCAAATATGGAACGGGCGCTTTGATAAACCCTGAAGGTGATTTGCACGATGGCTTTTTTGAAATTGTTATTGTTAGAAAGGTTGCCTTTTTTTCGGTGTTGAAAATGTTCCTTCAATTCAAAAAATTTAATTCAAAAAAAGTAGAGATATTTAAAGCGAAAACTGCAGAAATTACAACTACTTCCAAAATGCACTTTCAGATTGATGGTGAATATATAGGTAAGGTGAAGAAAGTTTCTGCAGCAATTTTAGAAAGCCAACTCAATTTATTGTTACCAAACTTACCTGTTAAATAAGATTAATAAGTTTTTGCAATAATATATTGAACCAACCAGGAAGAGTTTCATCGCCATCATTTATAAGGTCAACTCTTTGCTGCTAAGCCTGTTAAAAAAATCTGAAAGATTGATTGCCGGCTATTAAAATGAAACTGCCACGGCTCGGTATTTTACTCTATATTTGCAGCCTTAAATTTTAAATACATAATAATGGACAGTAAAACAAAAGGAACCGTAAAATTTTTCAACACTGAAAAAGGCTTCGGTTTTATCAAACACGATGATTCTAACAAAGAAACATTTGTACATGTAAGCGGTTTAATTGATCAGATCAAAGAAAATGATCACGTAGAATTTGACCTTCAAAACGGTCAAAAAGGAATGAACGCTGTAAACGTGAAATTGGTCGGATAACTCTGATATATTTCCAAATTATTAAGGGCTGGTATTTTACCGGCCCTTATTTTTTTATTGAACTCTTTTGGATAAAGTGGGAAATAATTTGGGCACACTAAGCCTGTACCTAATGTATTCATCTCCGTATTCAATTATTAATTTTTTTTCCTCCGCGTTAATACCAATCCATACATAAATTGTAATGATTACTGCCGCAATAAAATGATTTAAAAAAGGCATGGCAATAACTAATCCCCAGATAAAAGTTAGCGTTCCGAAATAAAGCGGGTGGC
>JANLXV010000176.1:0-5090 GCA_031365305.1 Chitinophagaceae bacterium | reverse complement strand
CTCCGGTTTGCCAACACTCGTGCCTCCAAATTTCATTACTTTCATTACAAACAATAGGTTTTAATTGGATAGCAAATATAAACTGAAAGCAGAGAATTTTATTTTGAAAGTGCTATGAGGTTTTCCTAAAGAATAATATTGAATTTTGAAGCCATGCCTTGCAAATCTTCAACAACAGCAGCCAATAAAAAATCCCTTCTTTCTTTCCTTGCCTTTCTAATGCTCTTTCAATATCTCCCGGCACTAAAACCTGCTGTTTCCCGTCAACTGTTTTTGCCACCTGAATAGTTTAAGCCATTGAAAAATGTTTTTATCTTAGGCTGCGGTATTTTCTTTTTGGATTTCTTTTACCATGAAAAATTGCTGCGATATGTATAAGCTGCTTGATTTTAAAAACTCATAAACTATCATGTACGGAAAGCTTTCAACTTTTACTTCTCTGAAATTGCTGTTCTTTTTCTTGCATAATATTCAGGATGTTCACTTATTTGTTGAAGTCTCTTTTCAACATTATTCATAAAACTCTTGCCTAACCCTTTTCGTTTTTGCTCGTACCAATAATAGGCTTCAATATATTCTCCATGAGCCTGCTCATGAAATTTATACGAATAGCGCATTACTGTGTTTTTAATTTTACTTTATCAATGGCAGCCTGTTTGGTTTCTTCCCAAGTGTATGTTTTAGCTGTTCCATTGATAAAGTTTTTACTCCTCTGTTCTAACTCTTGTACAAGATTATCATCCCAATCATTTAAGGCTGTATTGATTTCATCTTCAACCATTGTGTAGATGGCTTTCAGCTTTTTATCATCGGCAGTCTGCAGATAATTTACTAATTTTTCTCTGATGGCTGTTGTTGTCATAAATATTCATTTAGACCAAATTTATTCGTTTTATTTAACGAAAGAAACTTTGTTACCCCACAGTTTTGTAGTGAAGTTAGTTTCAACTTCTTGCAGGTGCAAACCTGCAATTGATATGACTTTGGTACGAGACGGTTACTTGATCAATTTTTTTGCCTTACGCTTTTCAGCAGGATTAACATTAGTTGCTACAAATTATATCACAATTCCAAACTTATCACCCACGCCTTTCAAATCTTCAACAACAGCAGGCAACAACAAAATCCCTTCCTTCTTTCGTTGCCTTTCTAATGCTCTTTCAATATCGCCCGGCACAAATACCTGCGGTTTGCCATCAACTGTTTTTGCAGATCTGAATCTTTTCAGCCACTGATCCATATTTTGTTTAAAATCTTCAGCGGGACGAAAGGCATCAATTCTCATGGCACCAAAAAAATGTCCTATGCCTTTACCCGGCATATCCTGTGGCATAGCCACGTAAGCCGGGAAAGGCGGAACCCATGGACCATAGTTTGCGCCACTTAGAACGGCTGAAAAAATATCTACAATCGAACCTAATGCATAGCCTTTATGACTACCGTGCTCTCTATCGCCACCGAGTGGTAACAGGGAACCTCCTCTTTTTAATTCATCAGAATGTAATGATGGCTCTCCGGTTTTATTTTGCACCCAGCCTGCCGGCGCCTTTTGTTTCTTGCGTTGTAATATCTCAAGCTTGCCGTTGGACGCTGTTGTGGTTGCAAAATCTGCAACAAAAGGTTGTTCACTTCCCGCCGGCACTGCAACCGCTATGGGATTAGTACCAAGTAACCGCTCAACAGAAAAAGTTGGTGCTACCAGGGCTGAAGCATTGGTCATGGCAATACCGATCATATCATGCTCAAGCGCCATCATAGCATGGCTTCCTGCAATACCAAAATGATTACTGTTTGTTACGCTTACCCAACCGGTTCCGGCAACCTTAGCTTTGTCAATGGCTACCTGCATCGCCCAGGGCGCTACCACTAATCCAAGGCCGGCATCACCATCAACAACGGCTGTGGAAGGCGTTTCATGAACAACAGCAATTTTTGCATCGGCTTTTATTCTCCCTGTTTCCCATAACCTTACATAACCACTTAGCCTTGCTACACCATGGCTGTCCACACCCCGCATATCTGCAGCTAACAAAGAGTTAGTTGCGATAATGGCCTTGGTTTCGGGGCAACCCATTGCCTGAAATACGGCCTGGCAAAACGGAAATAGCCTGTCATAAGTGAAATTGTTCAACATGCAACAAAAGTAAGTGTACATATATTATTTTTGCGCCATTGATAAAAAGGCTTGCATTGGTTAGAGAGGAAATAATAGTCTTTGAACCAATTTAGATAGATGATATAATTATGGGACGCATATTTGAAGTAAGAAAATCTACCATGTTTGCCAGGTGGGATAAGATGGCAAAACAATTTACCCGTATTGGTAAAGAAATTGACATTGCCGTTAAGCAAGGTGGCCCTGACCCGGACAATAACTCGTCCCTTCGCCGGTGTATTATAAATGCAAAGGCCGTGAACATGCCAAAAGACCGGGTAGATGCTGCTATTAAAAGAGCACAGGGAAAAGACAAAACAGATTACCAGGAAGTGTTGTATGAAGGTTATGCGCCACATGGGGTAGCGGTATTAGTAGAAACGGCAACCGATAATAACACCAGGACAGTTGCCAATGTACGGATGCATTTTAATCGTGGTGATGGCGCACTTGGCACAAGTGGGAGTGTGGCATTTACCTTTACAAGAATGGGTGAATTCAAGATTAAAAAGAACAACATAAATATCGAGGATCTTGAGCTTGAATTAATTGATTTTGGCCTGGAAGAAATTGGTGAAGATGCTGAAGGGAATATAATTATTCGTACAGCCTTTAATGAATTTGGCCACATGAGTAAGGCGCTTGAGGAAAGAGGCATAGAAATAATTACTGCTGAACTTACCAGGATACCAACTACAACTGTGGAATTGGATGAAGAGGCTTCTACAGAAGTATTAAAACTTATTGATAGCCTTGAACAGGATGAAGACGTACAAAAAGTATATCATAATTTGAAATAGTCTTTAACGTATAACCGTATTGTTGTACCTAGGCATCTTCCATAAGTCATTTCCAAAATACTCACTTACATTGTGCAAATGCAAAATAATAAATACCAACTGGTTATTGTTGGAGGTGGACCAATTGGGCTTGCATGTGCTTTCGAAGCAAAAAAGGCAGGGATAAGCTATGTAATTTTTGAACGGGGAACCATTGTAAATTCCATATTTAATTATCCTGTTAATATGACCTTTTTCAGCACAAGCGAAAGGCTTGAAATAGGTGATGTGCCATTCGTGAGCAACAACGCCAAACCCACACGGACTGAGGCTTTGGAATATTATCGGCGTGTAACTTCAGCCTTTAGCTTGCATGTTAAATTATTTGAAGAGGTGTTGGAGCTTACGAAAGAAAACCAATACTTTAAAGTACAAACGAGTCGTGGAAATTATTCTGCTCAAAACATAATTATTGCAACCGGCTTTTACGACATCCCTTATTTACTTAATGTGAGTGGTGAAAATTTGCCTAAAGTAAAACACTATTATGACGATCCTCATTATTATGCTTTTCAAAAAGTAATGGTTGTTGGCGCAGCAAATTCAGCCGTTGATGCTGCCTTGGAAACCTGGCGTAAAGGCGCAAATGTTACCATGGTTATTAAAGGTTCTGAAATAAGTGAAAGAGTAAAATACTGGGTTAAGCCTGATATTGACAACAGGATCAAAGAGGGTTCGATAAAAGCGTACTTCAATTCAACCATTGCTGACATACGTGAAAAACAAGTTGACATCAATACAGCGCAAGGATTGATAACAATTGAAAATGATTGGGTGCTTGCGATGACCGGTTATCAGCCAGACCTCAAGTTTTTAAAAAAGGCCGGGATTAGTTTATCTGAAGATGATGTATGCTCACCAACCTATAGCGAAGAAACTTATGAAAGCAACGTAGCAGGATTATACCTGGCCGGAGTGATTTGTGGCGGCATGAATACGCATCGCTTATTTATAGAAAACTCTAGGGTTCATGCAGAAAATATCATAAAGCATGTTCTAATCAAAACACAAACTACCTAAGCTCTTTTATCACGATCAATAAGTTTTTTTAGTTTCCTTTCATTGATGATAAAAGTAAGATGCGTTGCAATAAACGACAGTATACTTGCAATGGGCAGCAACATATAAAAAGTATGTAACCCGCCCATACTTCTGTCTGACATTACTAATTTAATAATAAAGAAAAGAGAAAGAAATATTACAACTCCCCAGGCAAAAGTGTATTGCACATAATATTTTACTTTAGAGTCGCCCCGCTGCTCCTGCCACGATTCTACAAAACGTTTTTCGGTATTTGAAAGCATAAGTGTCAGATATAAATTTCTCCTTCGAGATAAAACACACAATCGCCGCCAATATTAACCCTGTCTCCATTTTGCTTACACCATAGATTGCCGCCTCTTTCTGAAAGTTGTTCAGCATACATATCAGTTTTACCAAGCTTTTCAGACCAGAATGGTATTAACTGTGAATGCGCTGAACCGGTAACTGGATCTTCATCAACACCAGCGGAAGGCGCAAAAAAACGGGATACAAAATCAGCCTTTTCACCTCTTGAAGTAATAATTACTTTCTCACCAATCTGATTCAACAATGAAAAATTGGGTTTACAATTCCTGATAGATTCCTCGTCCTTTAATTCAATCATAACATCCCTGCTCTTTTGTACAGAAATAATATTAACATTCCCTAATGCTTCAGCTAATGCTTTTGGATATTCAGGAAATGGTTCAGGTTTCCAGGATGGAAAATCAAGCCAAATGTGGCCATCACTTTTAGATATTTTAAGTAAGCCGCTTTTAGAAGAAAAAACTATTTCACTTTTTGTAAAGTTTAATTTCTCAAAAAGAATAAATGCAGACGCTAAAGTAGCATGACCACATAAATTGATCTCAACTTTCGGCGTAAACCAACGGATGTCAAAGTCTGCATCTGTATTATCAGACTTCACAAAGTAGACTGTTTCGCTTAAGTTGTTTTCTAATGCAATACGCTGCATCAAATCATCATCAAGCCATTCGGTTAAAGGAATTACTGCAGCCGGGTTTCCGCCAAATAATTTATTTGTAAAAGCATCTACCTGGTATATTTTTAAT
>JANLXV010000163.1:0-1854 GCA_031365305.1 Chitinophagaceae bacterium | reverse complement strand
ATTTCAGCAACAGCCGTATCTATTGAAGCAATATCCTGTTGCTTGTGCGCTTCCTTAAGTTTGGTAAGGGCTGCTTCAATGGGCTGCTTTTTTTCAGCAGGTATTTTTTCGCCATATTCTTTCAACTGCTTTTCAGTCTGGAATATTAAGCTATCAGCCTGGTTGATCTTTTCAATTTTTTCTTTAGCCTGTTTATCTGTTTCCTCATTAGCCTTTGCCTCATTTTTCATTTTCTCTATATCATCTTTGCTAAGGCCGCTTCCGGCTTCTATCCTGATGTTATGAGATTTGCCTGTTCCTTTATCTTTTGCGGTAACATGTAAAATACCGTTGGCATCAATATCAAATGTCACCTCAACTTGCGGAACACCTCTTGGCGCCGGCGGAATACCATCCAGATTAAAAGTACCTAAGCTTTTATTGTTAGTAGCTAAAGGTCTTTCACCCTGTAATACATGTATCTGAACACCGGGTTGGTTATCGCTTGCTGTAGAAAACACTTCTGTTTTTTTGGTTGGAATAGTTGTATTGCTTTCTATTAAACGTGTCATCACTCCACCCATGGTTTCAATACCAAGAGATAAAGGTGTAACATCTAACAACAACACATCTTTTATTTCACCGGTCAATACACCACCTTGTATAGAAGCGCCAATGGCTACAACTTCATCCGGATTAACGCCCTTGTGTGGCTTTTTCCCGAAGAAATTTTCTACCAGTTCCTGCACTTTCGGAATGCGTGTACTGCCACCAACCAATATCACTTCATTAATTGCACTTTTATCAATCCCGGCATCTTTTAAGGCAAGCTCACATGGCTTAAGGCATCTTGAAAAAAGATCATCTGCAAGCTTTTCAAAATTTGCTCTTGTCAATTTTTTTACTAAATGCTTAGGCACGCCATCAACTGCAGTAACATACGGCAGGTTTATTTCTGTTTCGCTTGAGGAAGACAATTCAACTTTTGCTTTTTCAGCCGCTTCTTTCAAACGCTGCCAGCTCATCGGGTCTTTTCTAAGATCAATGGCTTCATCTTTTTTAAACTCATCCGCCAGCCAATCCATGATCACTTTATCAAAATCATCACCACCAAGATGCGTATCGCCATTGGTTGATTTAACCTCAAATACACCATCGCCCAGTTCAAGGATTGAGATGTCAAAAGTTCCGCCGCCAAGGTCAAACACAGCTATTTTCTGATCAATACTTTTCTTATCTAAACCATAAGCCAAAGCCGCAGCAGTAGGCTCATTTATAATTCTGCGAACGTTTAGCCCGGCAATTTCACCAGCTTCTTTGGTGGCTTGCCTTTGTGAATCGTTAAAGTATGCAGGCACGGTTATCACCGCTTCTGTAACTTCCTGCCCCAAATAATCTTCAGCAGTTTTCTTCATTTTTTGAAGCACCATTGCAGAAATTTCCTGCGGTGTATATTGCCTGCCATCAATATCTATTCTTACGGTACTATTGTCACCTTTTACTAATTTATAACTCCAGTGGCCTGCTTCGCTGGTAACCTCATCCCACTTATGCCCCATAAATCGTTTTACACTTATAATTGTATTGAGTGGATTGGTTATGGCCTGCCGCTTTGCTGGATCACCAACTTTGCGTTCGCCATTTTTAAGGAAAGCTACCACCGACGGTGTGGTACGCCGACCTTCATCATTAGCAATAACTACAGGCTCATTACCTTCCATTACTGCTACGCAACTATTGGTTGTGCCTAAATCAATTCCTATGATTTTTCCCATTTTTTAAGATTTTTGTGTTCGATTCTATTTGTCAAGGTTTATGCCAAGCTAAATAGGTGAAATAATGGCAGAAAATGAAGACAGTTGTTGTTTTACGGAT
>JANLXV010000158.1:0-6245 GCA_031365305.1 Chitinophagaceae bacterium | reverse complement strand
GCAGGCTGGTCGCAAACCAAAAGGGCTCTACGGCCTGATGATATTTATCGTTTGCAAAACATTAGCGATCCGCAGGTATCGCCGGAGGGTAGCTGGGTGGCGTATGTGTTGAGCTCGGTGGATACGGCAAAGGATAAACAGAATTCAGACATCTGGATGATTAGCTGGGATGGCAGGCAAAATGTACAGTTGACTAACAGTCCGGCGGGTGAATCATCGCCAAGGTTTAGTCCTGATGGCAGGTATTTGTCTTTCCTATCCTCCAGGAAAGTGGAAGGTGGCAAGGAAGAAAAAAACCCGGTGAGCCAGGTATGGCTGCTGGACCGGCGTGGTGGAGAGGGTAAAAAACTTACGGAGATCAAATCTGACATTGATGATTATACCTGGAGCCCCGATGGTAAAAAATTATTGCTCGTAATGAAAGATGCAGACTTCAGCGATACCTCAAAAGACAAGGCAAGAGACCCTTTTGTTATGGACCGTTATCATTTTAAACAGGATATACAAGGATACCTGAGCAACCGCAGAAATCATCTTTATCTTTTAACGGTTGACACGAAAAAGATAGATACGTTAACAAGCGGCATGTATGATGAAACCTCACCGGCGTTTAGCCCCGATGGGTCGCAGATCGCTTTTGTAAGCAACCGCACGGCAGAGCCGGATAAAAATGAAAACACAGGTATATGGCTGATGGATGCCACACAAAAAGCCACCCCCAAACAACTCACTGATTTTGCAGGTTCAGAGAGCGAACCCGCCTTTAGCCCCGACGGCAAACGCATTGCCTATCTGCAAAGCAGCAGTACTGAAAATTTTACCATGTATGGTGAAAATTATTTAGCCACCATTTCCAAAGATGGCGGCAAGCCCACCATTATATCGGCATCCATTGACCGCCCGGTGCGTAACCCCAGATGGACAAAAGATGGCAAATTCATTTCTGTGCTGATGGAAGATGACCGCCAGTGTTATCCTGTACAGTTTTCAGCTACAGATGGCAAGATGACGAAGCTTGGGGGCGGTGATAAAAGCTTTAGTGAACTGGTGTATAATAAAACTTTAGACAAGTGGCTGGTAGCGATGAGTGAACCCATGGTACCAACTGAATTATATGCCCTGGGGAATGGCGCTCCCCGCAGGTTAACAAATGTTTCAGATTCTTTTTTAGCACCACTTAAGTTAAACACCGTTGAAGGTTTTAAATCAACGAGTAGAGATGGTACCATCATTTCAGGCTTGCTTTATCGCCCTGCGCAAACCACTCAAAAATTACCGTTGATCTTATTTATTCATGGCGGCCCGGTTGCGCAGGATGAATTTGAATTTGATTTTTACCGGCAGGTTTTGGCAGCAGGTGGTTATGCGGTAGCGGGTATTAACTATCGTGGCAGTAGCGGACGTGGTATAGATTTTACAAAATCAATTTATGCAGATTGGGGCAATAAAGAAGTGCAGGATATTATAGGCGCCGCCGATTATTTAATTGGAAAAGGCATTGCGGATTCTGCGAGGATGGGCATCGGCGGCTGGAGCTACGGCGGCATATTAACTGATTACACCATTGCAACAGACACCCGCTTTAAGGCGGCTGCAAGTGGCGCCGGCAGCGCCTTACAATTAAGCATGTATGGCGTTGATCAATATGTTACACAATATGAAACAGAGCTTGGCGCACCCTGGAAAAATGTAGATAAATGGATCAAACTCTCTTACCCGTTCTTTCATGTAGACCGTATAAAAACGCCCACTTTATTTATGGCAAGCCAGCAGGATTTTAATGTGCCTTCAGCCGGAGCCGAACAAATGTACCAGGCGTTGCGGTCAGTTGGTGTGCCTGCACAGCTCGTGATATACCCGGGACAATTTCATGGCGTAACGGTACCGAGTTACCAGGCTGACAGGTTACAACGTTACCTTGACTGGTTTGGAAAGTATTTAAAATAGTGAGTGGTGATGTATTCTCTCGGGTAACCCTGAAATCGAAATATTATAAAGCAGCACCATGCAAAAAATAGTTACACTTCTATTTTCAGTAACTTTTTCAATGTTTGTTTTTGGACAAACCAATTATCAAAAATTTAAAGCGCTATACAAGAATAATGATACCAACCAGATAAAAGCGTTGCTGGCTGATTGGGGAAAAACAAATCCTGACGACCCTGAACTTTATACATCCGCCTTTAATTTTTACTATTCTAATAGCAAGCAGGAATTACTTTCACTTAGTAAACAACAAGGCAATAAAGAAAGCTTGCGGCTGACTGACACTACTGGAAAAACCGCAGGGTATCTTGGCTCTGAATCAGGTTATGATCCTGACAAATTAGAAAAGGCATTCAATTATATTAATAAAGGCATTGAGAGGTTTCCAAACAGATTAGACATCAGGTTTGGCAAATGCTATGTACTGCAACAGGTTGGCGATTATGAAAATTTTACTGGCGAAGTGATTAAAACAATTGTCTATTCAAACACCATACAAAATAACTGGCTTTGGACAGACAATAAAAAATTAGAATATGCCGAAAATTTTATGTTGGGTTCAATACAGGCTTATTTAAAAGCATTGTACGACACAGAGGACGATAACCTGCTGGAAAACATGAAACGCATTGGCGATACAACTTTAAAATATTATCCCAATAACATTGAAATATTATCATCAACAGCAGTTGCTAATATGCTCACGAAAAATTATGACTACGCACTGGTATATTTAAAACGGGCTGAGGTATTAAATTCTAAAGACTTTATTGTTTTAAATAATATAGCACAAGCCTACAAACTTAAAGGTGACAAAGAGAATGCTATAAAATATTACCAGTTGACAGAAAAGTATGGAGACGAGCAGGCAAAGCAACAAGCAGGAAAAGAAATTAAAAATCTAAAGAATTAGATCAAATATTTATATTGACTTTACCTGGGTTGAGCAAAGCCCGGGCTTTGATTTCCATAACAATAACACACAATATATCTTCACTTCTAACAAATGCCAGGAAGCCTAAACGCCAATGCTAACAACACTTAATACCGCTCGTCTCAACCTCGACGTTGTAACAACAGCAGACAGCGACTTTATTCGTGAACTGGTTAATACCAAAGGCTGGCTTAAGTTTATAGGCGACAGGAACGTGCATTCAAAAGAAGATAGCATTGCATACATCAAAAAAATACTGGGCATGCCTGCCGTAACATATTGGGTGGTGAAAACAAAGGAAAGTGACATCCCTGTTGGTATTATCTCGTTTATTAAACGCCTCTACCTGGAGCATTATGACATCGGCTTTGCCTTCCTGCCCGAACACCATGGTAAAGGTTATGCTTATGAAGCTACCTCGGCCGTACTGGTAATGCTGGCCGAAGATCCGCTCTACTCCATTATTATGGCTACTACTATTCCCACCAATACAAGGTCAATTCAATTGCTGAAGAGTCTTGGCTTTCGCTTTTCCAAAGCCATTGAAAATGAAAATGACATACTGCATGTATATGCTAATACAACCTAAAAACTCACTTGGTTGTATCTGCTTTAAAAGGGAAGAAATCCAGCACATCGTATTTCCAAATATCGGTCGGGAATATCACCACAAGATTAGCAGTCTTAGTGCCGATATTTTTAAAAGCATGTGGCATGCCTGCAGGTATGTTAACGATGTACGGGGCTTTAATGGTGAACAACGTATCGCCTAAAGCATATAAAATATCGCCTTCAAGCAAAACATGCGACTCCTCTCCTTCATGAGAATGCATAGGCGGTGCACCGCCAGGGAGTGTTTCCGTAATACCTATCGTAAGATTGTTATATCCGTTACGTTGCCCTTCCATTACATGCACATACTCACCGGGCCCCGGGTTAATCACAGGCAGCTTATCAAGTGTAACAGCGTAATCTGAAAAATATTTCATTTGCGGGGGAACAAATGGGCCGGGCACTGTTCGCCTCTCCAACACTTTCAGGTGGTGATGTTGTGCATTTAAGGCGGCAATCACTGAATCAGGCGCCTGCTTATTTTCTTTTACCAGGTTGCTGATCGAAAAGATTTCCTTTGTTTTTTCACCGGCAATTGCAGCCTGCTTATTTTCTGTGGGATTTGAACAGGCGTTAAGGAGTAATGCTAAACCAACGCCGATAAGTGAAATGGACTGTATCATGTTGCTTTGATTAAATAAGGTGATTTAATTAATCGTGGTAACTGGAAGCGTTTTAAATGAAAGCGGCTGATTAATGCGCCGGCATTTTATTAACCGGGTTTGAACAAGAGGCTTATTGTTTTCTTTAGGCGGCGAAGTATGCGTGGATTGAAAATATAAAATCGGTATAAAAATAAATTAAAATACTTAAAAGCAACCAGGTATTATAATGTTGCTTCACTTAGATGAGTATTTCATTTATGCATTATTGAAGCAACACTTATTGACTACTACACCATTTTTTCATTAAAAGATTACATGATGTGTCCATGCTTAACCAATATGCCTTTCAGTCTTTATTAATAAAACTGATATGCGCCTACCTTCGCTTGTAAACCCAATTTATCAACGCCATCAAACAAAAAAATCATTTAGCCTGCTTATGAAACTTAGCTTGTCATCTCCACACATAACCCTGCTGGTTATTATTTTATTCAACATAAGCTATAATTGCTATGCGCAGCATACAACAGTGATAAAGAGGCAAATAACTTTTAAAAAACATATCATCAGTAAAGTATTTGTTTCAGAAGGTGTAGCTGCCGGAGATGTAAACAATGATGGCAAAACAGATATTCTTGCCGGTAACTACTGGTATGAGGCACCGCAATGGAAAGCGCATCTTTTACATGCAGACACACTGAACCCTGTGCCGGAATACAGCACTACCTTTATAAACTATGCGATGGATGTGAATAACGATGACTGGATTGACCTCATAAAATTTGATGTGCCTGGTGGAGTATGCGCCTGGTATGAAAATTCAAAAAATAAAAAGGGGTTGTGGCGAAGGCATATTATATTGCCGGGAGCAGGTATTGAAAGCCCCGCCTTTGTTGATGTTGACAAAGATGGCCGGCCGGATATTATTTGTAATGATACCCTTGCTAAAGAAGTGATCTGGTTAAAGTCGCCTGTTGCAAAAAATGATACTGCATGGCAACGCTTTGTAATAAGCCATGATGAGTCAAGAGCCACCAACCGCTACACACACGGCCTCGGCTGGGGCGATATAGATAAAGATAGCAGGAACGATGTGATCATTAAAAGTGGCTGGTGGCAATCTCCCGTAAATGTGAAAGATGATAGCTGGGTGTTTCACCCGGCTGATCTTGGTGAAGATTGCGCCAATATGTTTGTGTTAGATATAGATGAAGATGGCGACCAGGATGTGTTAAGTTCATCAGCACATAACTATGGTTTATGGTGGCATGAGCAAAAGACTGATGCGCAAGGCAACACCATTTGGGAAACACATACCATTAGTAAACTATTTTCACAGTCACATGCGCTGGCCATGGCAGATATTAATGGCGATGGACAACCTGATCTTATCACAGGCAAACGGTATCGTGCCCATAACGATGGAGATGCCGGCGCTTTTGAACCCAGCGTTTTATATTGGTTTGAGTTTGTTCCCGGAACATCACCGCAATGGATACCACACGAAATTGATAACAATTCAGGCATAGGCAACAGCTTTGTGGTTAAAGACATCACTAACGATAAGCTGCCTGACATCATTATCTCTAATAAAAAAGGCGTGTTCTTTTTTGAGCAGGTGAGGCTTTAAATTTAGAACGTTGCCAAATGTGTAAGTTTAGTTATCTTACTTTCAACTTCCTTTCAATATTGCCTGAATAACCTCCCCCGGTAGTTTAAAACGTTTGTAATTTCCCAAGCTGTAGTTATTAAAACCATTAAAAAATTTAAAATGAAAAAGATTTTACCAATCGCCGTTTTGCTATTTATTGCAACAGCCGGTAAGGCACAAAATTTAAGCCCATACTGGAGTTTAGCCGGTAATAGTAACGCCACAAGCGCCTCTAAGCTCGGTACTACCAACGCAATTGATCTAAAGCTGTTTACTAATAATACGGAACGAATGCGCATTAATGCTGCAGGTGTTGTCGGCATAGGCACTACCGCTCCAAATGCTTCGGCCAGGCTCGATATTAGTTCTGTTACCAAAGGTTTGCTGATTCCCCGTATGACGATGACGCAACGTAATGCTATTGCATCTCCTGCAACAGGTTTATTAATTTATCAAA
>JANLXV010000152.1:0-2883 GCA_031365305.1 Chitinophagaceae bacterium | reverse complement strand
GGGATGATATTTACGTTGGCAATGATTTTCACGAGAACGATTATTATTATATAAATAATGGCGACGGAACATTTACAGAAAGCGGGGGCAAGCATTTCAATCATTATAGTCGGTTCAGTATGGGCAATGATATTGCCGATTATAATAATGATGGCCAGTTAGATGTAGTAACAGTTGATATGTTGCCGCAGGATGAAAAGATTTTAAAAACATATGGCAGTGATGAGAACCCTGATATTTATAAATTAAAACTGATGAAAAATGGGTATCAATATCAATATTCAAAAAACTGCCTGCAAAAAAATAATAGTAGTGGTACAAGCTTCAGTGAAGTCGGGTTGATAAGCGGCATATCTGCAACAGACTGGAGTTGGTGCCCACTCTTTGCAGATTTTGATCATGATGGCAATAAAGATTTGCTCATAACAAGTGGCATTGTTAAACGCACCACCGATCTTGACTATGTAAGATTTGTATCGAATGCCTATACACTAAAGCAATTAAATAATTCAGCCGATTTAGATGATTCAGCTATAAATAGAATGCCGGATGGTATTTCACATACCTACATGTATAAAGGGAGTGGACATTTAAAGTTCCAAGATGTAAGCTCTTCCTGGGGTTTCGAAGTCAATAAAGGCTATTTTAACGGCGCATCTTATGCAGACTTAGATAATGACGGAGATTTAGATGTGGTTATTAATGCTATAAATGCACCAGCTCAAATCTATCAAAACAATTCTCCTAAAAAAGATTTTCTCTCCATAAAATTTACTGGAGATAACACGAACACTTTTGGAGTTGGGACTAAAGCATACGTATTTACAAAAGATAGGATGCAGTATCAGCAATTAATGCTTACGAGAGGTTTTCAATCCTCTGTGGAAGCCAGGCTCAATTTTGGGATCGACACCTTTAAAACAGTTGATAGCATTCTTATTGTTTGGCCTGATCAAAAACTTCAAACCATAAAAGGCTTAGCCGCTAACCAATTTATTACCGTCGATTAAAAAAATGCTTCAGAACGATTTAATTACAATGACTACTTTAAGCCTACGCCTGATCTATTTTCAGCATCAGATACGCTTTTAAGCTGGAAACATACAGAGGACAATTTTAATGACTTTAATATTCAATACCTTATTCCACATGCCCAATCCACCAGGGGGCCAAAGCTTGCTGTAGCTGACGTAAACAATGATGGACTTGATGATATGTTTGCCTGCGGAGCCAAGGGGCAAGGCGGGTCGTTATTTATACAGCTACCCAATCATACTTTCAGAGTAACGGATACCGCTCTGTTTAAAAAAGAAGCGCTGAGCGAAGATGTAGATGCGATTTTCTTTGATGCAAATAAAGACAGCTTTAAAGATTTGTACGTTGTGAGTGGCGGAAATGTTTACACAGATGGCAATCCTAATTTAGCTGACCGTCTATACATTAATTATGGTAAAGGAAATTTTAAAAAAGATTCTTTTGCCTTGCCAAACATCCTTACCAATAAATCATGTGTGTCCATTGCAGATATAGATCATGATGGTGATAGAGATATTTTTACCGGCACACTTGCCAACGCCCATGCCTATGGCATTTCACAGTCATCGTACCTGTTGCTTAATAACGGAAGTGGACATTTTACAAAAGCCAATTCATCTGTAATCAACCTTCAAAATATTGGCATGGTCACCGCTGCTTCGTTCGCTGATGTTAATAAAGATGGCTGGAGCGATCTTATCATTGCAGGCGAATGGATGGGCATCCGGGTCTTCATTAATAAGGAGGGGAAATTTATTACATCTGTTATTCCTGCTTCTACCGGTTGGTGGCAAACGCTTTATATAGACGATGTAAATAATGATGGTAACATAGATATACTCGCTGGCAACTGGGGCTTGAATAATAAATTCTCCAGCGGTAAGGATGGGCCGGTTAAATTACATGTTTCTGATTTTGATAAGAACGGACAGGTTGAACAATTAATGTCTTACACCTTAAATGGAGAAGATTATCCATTTCTTGCAAAGGATGAAGTGGAGCGGCAATTGCCATTGCTTAAAAAACACTATTTAAAATATGCTGAGTATGCCGGCGTACCAATGAAAGATGTGTTCTACGGCTGGATTGATAGCATTATACCACTCAAGGCTGAAAGCCTTGCTTCTGCAATTTGTTATGGTGATGGCAAAGGCAGTTTTACTTTGAAGGCACTACCGCAGGATCTGCAGCTTGCACCAATTTTTTCATTTATGAAGATTGGCAGTACATCAGCAGGCAATCAATATTTAGCCGGTGGAAATTTTTATGATGTGATACCTTATGAAGGCCGGTATGATGCGCAACCTCTTGCTTTGTTTAGGGTTGATAAATCTGGCGAAATAAAATATATATCTCAATCAAATCTAAGCGAAATTCAGGCGCAGGTGAGAGACATACAAATTATAAACGTCGGCAAAGCTGAGCAACAAATTGTTGTAGCCCAAAATAATGGGCCTCTGCTATTTTATAAACTGAATCTTAATTAAAATTGATGCCTGTTAAGCTGTATACTTTTTTGTTGGCGATTGTCTTGTTGTTTGGCTGCAACAAAAAGCCTTCAGATAAAATAGAACCACCATTAGATAGTCCAAAACCTCTAAATATCATTTCATATTCTCTTGAAAATTTAGTTGGGCAAGGTACTTATTACAACATTCCTATCGCACCCGTGGTGACAATACATTTTGATAGACCTATTGATAAAATCACGTTGATTACCGGTATAGTTTATAAAACGCAGGCTGGTTCATCAGTACCTTATAGCTCAACCTATATTAATGATTCTACTGTTTCAATAAATCCTGATGGCGCATTAACTCATCTAAATAAATATGTAGTTACGATAAG
>JANLXV010000100.1:0-4186 GCA_031365305.1 Chitinophagaceae bacterium | reverse complement strand
GGTGAGATAACGCCGGAAGAATTTATAGAATCCCAATCATGCATGGCCCGTACACAGGGGCATTTCGCTGTTATGGGTACCGCATCGACAATGGCCGTAATGGTAGAATCATTGGGCATCTCTTTACCTAATAATGCCGCAATACCTGCTGCAGATGCAAGGCGCAAAGTATTAGCAAGATTGTCTGGCAGGCGCATTGTAGATATGGTAAAAGAAGACCTGACGTTGTCAAAAATCCTGACAAGGCAGGCATTTGAAAATGCCATTATAGTGAATGCAGCCATTGGCGGCTCCACCAATTTTGTAATTCATTTGTTAGCCATAGCCGGGCGCATTGGTGTTGAACTGAGTATTGATGATCTGGATAAATATTCCCAGCATGTGCCGTTGCTTGCCAACATTCAGCCCTCTGGCGAACATTATATGGAAGACCTGTATTATTCCGGTGGCCTGCCTGCGTTGATTAAAGAGCTCTCAACTATTATTCGTGCTGATGCTATTACAGCAAATGGTAAATCAATAGGAAATAATTGCATGGATGCTGAAGTGTGTGACCGTGATGTGATCAGCACTGTGCAACAACCTTTTAAAGCTGAGTCAGGCATTGTCGTCGTAAAGGGAAACCTTGCGCCAAACGGAGCCGTCATTAAGCCTTCTGCTGCAAGCGTGCAACTTTTAAAACACTCGGGTAAAGCCGTGGTTTTTGAAAACATAGAAGACTTCCATAACCGTATCGAAGATCCTGATCTTGATATTGACGCAGACAGTGTTATGGTGTTAAAAAATGTTGGGCCAAAAGGTTATCCCGGCATGGCCGAAGTAGGTAATATGGCCCTGCCTAAAAAATTGTTGATGCAGGGTATAACAGATATGGTCCGTATTTCTGATGGCAGGATGAGCGGCACAGGCTTTGGCACAGTTGTTTTACACGTATCGCCGGAAGCCGCTGTTGGCGGTACTTTGGCGCTGGTACAGGACGGGGATATCATCACACTTGATACGCCTAACAGGCGTTTACATTTAGAAGTTTCTGATGAAGAACTCAACCGGCGTAAGGCTGCCTGGAAACAAACGCAAAAAATTTATGAACGTGGCTATGTGCATTTATACCAAACGCATGTAGAGCAGGCACACCTTGGCGCAGATATGGATTTTCTTAAAGGCGGTTCAGGAAGCGAGGTAGCCAGGGATTCGCATTAGGGGAGGTGTCATTAGTCATTAGTCATCTGTCATGACATTGAGGATTGAAAATTGAATATTGATTATTGAATATTTTCTTCACTCGTCATTGACTTGAGAGGTTTTAAACTTTTTTATTTTTACTTTTTCATTCACCATGAGTTTTAAAAACAAGACAGCAATAGTCACTGGTGCCGGGCAGGGCATAGGTTTTGAAATATGTCGCCGGCTTGTAAAGGAAGGTGCCAACGTGGTATTGAACGACATAGATGAAACGTTTGCCAGCAAGGCTGTTAAGACTATAGTGAATGAAACAGGCGGCCAATGTTTAGCGCTTGCCGGTGATTCCAGTGATATAATTTTTATTCAGGCAATGGTGAATAAGGCTATCGAAAAATTTGGACGCCTTGATATCGTGATTGCAAATGCCGGTATTACATTGTTCGGCGATTTTTTTACCTACCAGCCCGAAGCTTTTAAACGGGTAATGGACGTCAATCTCGGCGGTACTTTTTTTCTTGCCCAGGCTGCAGCTAATCACATGAAAACACGGGAAGGTGGCGGCTCTATTTTATTTACATCTTCAGTAACGGGGCACCAGGCGCACAAAGACCTGGCCGCTTATGGTATGAGTAAAGCTGCCCTCGAAATGTTGGCGAAAAACCTCGTGATAGAACTCTCCCAATACAGGATCAATGTAAATACAATTGCGCCGGGCGCTACATTAACAGAGCGTACATTAGAAGATGCAGAATATTCAAACACATGGTCAGCCATTACACCTATGGGCCGGCCTGCAACGGTTGCTGACATAGCCAATACAGCTTTGTTTCTCGTATCAGATGATGCAAAGCATATTACAGGGCAAACTTTAATAGTGGATGGCGGATGGACCTGCATAAGCCCTTCACCCTTTTAATATCTTTCCATCTTTAAAAATAATTTCAATGTTTAAACTCGATAAAAAAGTAGCCATTGTTACAGGCGGAGGCAGCGGTATAGGTAAGGCCGTTGCTTTATTATTCGCCCAACAGGGTGCTATTGTTTGTATAGTTGATGTTGATGAGCAGGGCGGCAATGATGTTGTTCAATCCATAAATTCAAACAAAAAAGCAGCCTTTTTTTACAAATGCAATATTGCAAATCACGAAGAAGTGCATGCTGTAGTTAACACAATTGTTAGCGATCATTCAACGATAGACATCTTGGTAAATAATGCAGGCATCGCACATATCGGTAATGCAGAAACAACCTCAGAAGAGGATTTTGAAAGATTATTGAATGTGAATGTAAAAGGTACTTACCATTGTTTACATGCTGTGCTTCCGGTAATGAAATTGAAAGGCGGCGTTATCCTCAATCTTGCATCAGTTGCGGCTTCTGTAGGGCTTGCAGATCGCTTTGCTTATTCAGCAACTAAAGCTGCTGTAGTTGGTATGACCTTGTCTGTAGCCAAAGATTATTTGCCGCATAATATCCGCTGCAATTGTGTTTCTCCGGGTAGGGTGCATACGCCTTTTGTAGATGGCTTTCTGCAAAAATCTTACCCGGGAAAAGAACAGGAAATGTTTGAGAAACTTTCTAAAACACAGCCTATTGGCCGCATGGGAAAGCCTGAAGAAATAGCAGCGCTGATTTTATACCTCTGTTCAGAAGAAGCCGCATTTATTACCGGCTGTGATTATGCCATTGATGGTGGCTTTTTAAAACTCAATACATAGATCATAATACACCTCACAAACATTTAAATAAACAGGCCATGCGATTAATAAGATTTGGTGAACCGGGCCACGAAAAACCCGGCATTTTAGATAGTAAAGGCAAACGTAAAGACGTGTCTCATTTGTTTAAAGACTGGGACAGGGCATGTTTTCATGAACACGACATCCCTGCCATCATAGAAAAATTGCAACACGCCGAAGACCTGCAGGAGGTGCCTGAACAGGCAAGGTGGGCCTCATGTGTAGCCCGGCCAGGTAAAGTAATTTGTATTGGTTTAAACTATTCAGATCATGCTGCGGAGTCAGGTATGGCGGCACCAATAGAGCCAATCGTTTTTCAGAAAGGCGCTAACACGGTTGTGGGTTGTTATGATAATATTTTGATTCCGAGAAAAAGTGTAAAAACTGATTGGGAAGTTGAGCTCGGTGTTATTATCGGTAAGGATGCCCGTTACCTTGATTCTGCTGATGTGGCAAAAAAATATATAGCCGGCTATTGTATTTCTCATGATGTATCTGAAAGAGAATTTCAATTAGAAAGAGGCGGGCAGTGGACAAAAGGCAAATCCTGTGATACGTTCAATCCGCTTGGTCCTTTTCTTGCAACAGCAGATGAAATAAATGATGTAAATAATTTGTCCATGTCATTGCACGTGAATGGCACACAAATGCAGAAAGGCAATACAGCCTCAATGATTTTTGATTGCTATTATTTAGTGCATTACCTGTCGCAGTTTATGACGCTTGAAGCAGGAGATGTTATTACTACAGGCACTCCGCCAGGCGTAGGAATGGGTAAGAAACCGCAGCAATATTTAAAAGCCGGGGATGTGGTTGAATTGGCAATTGAAGGTTTGGGCAATCAAAGGCAGGTTTGCGTAGATGCTTAAATTTAAACTTAGAAAGATTAGCTCTTTAATAATGTTATTATTTAAAAAGATCACTTATCAAGAAAATTTTTCTGCAATTATGTGTTTATTGTTCTATAGTGTAGGACTAAAACAGTAAATATGTTGATCAGCTTTTTTTATAACTTAATACTGATTGCGTTTTATTTTTGGTGCAAATAAAAGCCCTATAAATATAAATAAACCCAACGATAAACCCGCTCCAATCAAAAACTCTCTGCTTCTGAAATGTGTTCCTGTAAACCCTGCAATAGGATAGGCAAATGCCCACCATAAATGTGACCAGGCGAAATGTGCTCCGTAAACTTTACCGTGTTCTTCTTTTGGTATGTTCTCTGCAATTAAAATTTGTGATGGCATTTCTGCAAGTGTTTGTCC
>JANLXV010000018.1:0-4115 GCA_031365305.1 Chitinophagaceae bacterium | reverse complement strand
CCGGCTATTATTTGAAGCCCCATATTCTTTATGAAGGATGGACTTACCGAAAAATAAGTTGCGGTTATTGAATCCTGTGTCTTTTCACGTTTAATAAATCTTACATCACCTTCAGAGAAACCAAAGAGTCCCGATGTGCCTGAAGCCTGTTCAACACCCGCAGTTGAAGCCAACGTTACCGATGCTTTTTCAAAAGATTGATCCGGCAGCTTGATATTTAACAGGTCTTCTTTTTTAAAACCATAATCTGCAGAAGCCATGTATACTGACTGCCGGTAAAAAATAAGCAACGTCACTATTGCGATAAGCGATGAAGCAAATTGTATAACGGTGAGCGACTTTCTTAAACCAACACCACCAAACAACTTTGCATTGAACTTACCTTTTAATACTCTTACCGGCTGAAAACCTGAGAACACTTTTGCAGGTATCCACCCTGCTATCAAACCTGTTATGATCGTAAATATGATAAAATACAACCAAAGGGTTTTATCATGTATTGCATCACCAATTATGTTTTGCACCGTGGGCAATTTCATAAGCAATCTTAACTCTAAAAAAGCAAGGCCAAATGCAAGTATGGCCACCAATACTGACTCACTTAAAAACTGCAGCATAACATCCTGTCTTAAAGCACCGGCCACCTTACGAATACCTACTTCTCTTGCCCTGTCTAAAGAACGGGCTAAGGTGAGATTAACATAGTTAAAGAATGCCAGTAGCAACATGAAAAACCCGATTAGCCCAATGGCAATAAGATTAGGAAATATGGGTTCATCCGTTAGATTGTAAAGCGGCTTTGTTCCCGGGGAAATATCATCCAATGCCTGTGCATCAAAAACAAAACGTTTACCTGATAA
The DNA here is from genome assembly GCA_031365305.1 of Chitinophagaceae bacterium. Classification (GTDB taxonomy): domain Bacteria; phylum Bacteroidota; class Bacteroidia; order Chitinophagales; family Chitinophagaceae; genus Ginsengibacter. Next base: position 3,255 of record JANLXV010000018.1, on the reverse strand, counting down.
GGGCGTTACAATGGCGCTTGCCTGTTTACTTACTGCAGCTAAAATATTTTTAAGACCACTTAACGATGCACCCGGCTTAAGTTGTACATAAGTATAGGCTGCCGCTTCATTTGTCCAGGTTTCGTTGTTTTGTTGATGATGAGCAATTGCAGCTGTTGACGCCAGCAGGTCAAACCTTAAATGCGACGAAAAAGGCGGTTTTTTTAAAACCCCTGTTACTAAAAAATTGTCAGACTTTCCGATAGTTATAGTTTGTCCGATGGGATTAGCTTTTCCAAAAAATCTTTCGGCTGTTTCAGTAGTCAATACAACCGTTTGCAAACCGGTTGCAGGGGAGCCGGTTAATAATTTAAATCCAAATATTTTATAAAAGTCAGGGTCTACATAAGCCTCTTTAACCGACAACTTTTTATTGTTAGCCGTTGCTTCTTCATGCGAAAAATAAACACTGGTACTTTTATCTATATACTTATAATTATCTTTTAAAAAATGGCCTAAGGCTAAAGGAGAACTTGCACATAACAGGTGATCACCATTCTTCCGGTTCAGGTCTGTAATAACCCGGTAAGTGTTTTGGGAATTGGGATGAAAGGTATCATAATCATAAGCCTCTTTAATTTTGATAAGTGCCAGCATACACACTGCCATACCGGAAGCAAGACCAAAAATATTGATGAAAGAAAACAGCTTGTGCTTAGTTAGATTTCGCCATGCTATTTTTATATAATTACGAAGCATACATTGTATTTAGTGTCGGTTGAAAGGGACAACCACAAAATCACGGATTCGCTTTTACTTTCTATTCTGTTGGCAAACTTTTAATAGGATTAGCAACAGCAGCTTTGATGGCCTGGAAGCTAACCGTTAGTATCGCAATAATTATCGCAAGGGTTGCAGCCAAAGCAAATACCCACCATTCAATGCCAATGCGGTATTCAAATTCTTTTAGCCATTCATGCATGGCTCACCATGCTAATGGCGATGCAATAAGCAGTGATATGATCACGAGCTTTAAAAAGTCTTTAGATAAAAGCGTGGCAATATTTGAAATAGACGCCCCTAACACTTTTCTTACACCAATTTCCTTTACGCGATTCTGTGCCATATAAGCCGCAAGGCCAAACAGGCCGAGGCATGAGATGAAAACAGTAAGCCCGGCAAAAAGTGCAGCCAGGTTACCTGTACGCCTTTGATCATCAAACTTTTTTTCATAAGCCTCATCTACAAATTTGTAATCAAATGGATACTCAGCATTGTATTCTTTGAAAACCTGCTCAGCCATTTGCAAACTTTGCGCATCAGGCCTTGTTGAGTTTAACTTAAAATGAATAGCATTAAACCACGAGGCGGGGCCAAACACCATCAGCTGCTGAATTTTTTGGTACGGTGATTCATAAATAAAATCCTTAGCCACGCCAACTACATACCAGTCACGGCCATTATCTTTTACAGTTACGCCAATGGGGTCTTTTAATCTCATCACTTTAACTGCTGTCTCATTTAGCAATACAGCCGTAGAGTCTGTAGGAAAGGATTTGATGTCAATGTCTCTTCCTTTAACGATGCTTACACCCATCGTTTTTACAAAATCAGCATCTGAGGCCATGCGTACAAAATCCGTTTTCTTATCATCTTCTGTGCTGCCTGCCCACGACATACCCCAGCCGTCACTGTATCGCTGGGTGATCGGGCTCATCGATTTTGTTACGGCCAATGCAATGCCTTTTTTAATGAGATCATTCTTAATGAGCTCATAATTTTTATCGATATCTCCAGCAATATTTACATAGAGCACTTTGTCTTTACTGTAGCCTGCGTCACGGTTTCGGGCATGTTGTATCTGGTGCGTAATAATAATGGTACAAATGATTAATGTAATGGCAAAAGTAAATTGCAGCACCACCAGCATTTTACGTGGCGTTACCAAAGCATGGGCAGCTTTAAATGTACCTTTCAACACCTTAACCGGCTTAAACGCAGAAAGAAAAAAGGCCGGGTAACTACCAGCTATGAGACCGGTAACTATGATAAAGAGCATACTAAAACCCCAATATGCCGGGTTACCGTAATCTATCTTCAGCTGTTTGCTTACCAGGAGATTAAAACCCGGCAGACTGAGCTGTACAATAACGATAGCCAATATACCAGCTATGAAAGATATTAAAACAGACTCCCCTAAAAATTGTGCTATAAGCGTTTGCCTGGGCGCTCCTACTACTTTTCGTATGCCAACTTCCTTAGCCCGTTTTTCACTTCTTGCCGTGCTAAGGTTCATAAAATTTATGCAGGCTATTAAAAGAATGAACGCAGCAACTATACTGAAGAGCTTTACCATTTGCACCCGGCCTGCTACAAACTTTCCATTCTCCGACCTGGCATAGAGGTAGGTATCATTATAAGGCTGCGTAAATACTTCAGTGGTGGCTTTAGACTCTCCGCTGGTATGATCAATAGTAACGTTTTTGATCTTTGCATCAAAGCCTGCTTGCGAAACACCGGGCTTCAGCAACACAAAACTCTTTACGGAATTGTTTCCCCACGAGCTATCATTCCAGCCAAGCTTTGTCATGTATGACCAAGGAACGAGGTATTCAAAATCAAAGCTTGTGTTACTTGGCAGGTCTTTAAGAACGCCTGTAACAGTAAAGTTTTCATTACTGTCAATACGGATTACTTTGCCCATTGCTTCTTCATCACCAAAAACTTTCTTAGACAGTTTTTCTGTAAGAACAATTTGATTGGCATTGGCCAAAGCATTACCAGGCGTACCTTTTAAAAGCGGGAAAGAGAAAATATGAAGAAACCCTGTGTCTACAAATCCACCGGACACATTTAAGTGTTTCTCGCCATATGTAAAAAGAAAATCAGCATTGGAAGCCCGTGAAAATTCCTCAACATCGGGATAGTTTTGTTTGATAGTAGGCCCGAGTATTTTTGGTGTAGTGTTCCATGCCCAGAGTTCGCCGTTAGATTTATCACGATTGGATAAGGTGTATATCCGGTCACCTTTTTCATGAAAACGATCACGGCTCATTTCGTCTTCGATCCAAAGCAGGATTAATAGAGCACTGGCCATGCCGATGGCCAAACCCAATATATTGATTATGGAGAAAGCTTTATTACGAATGAGATTTCTCCAGGCGATCTTAAAATAATTCTTCAGCATAGCGGCTTAATTCGATTTGAATGAAAAATTAGAAGCCCAAAACTTGTTGCATGAAAATTCACATCTATTACTATTCTGTTTTTAAACTT
>JANLXV010000676.1:0-3532 GCA_031365305.1 Chitinophagaceae bacterium | reverse complement strand
AATTTCTTTTATCCGGTAAAGCTTGGGGTACAGCAGGAAAGGCTTTTGGGTAATAAATCTAATAAGAATGGTGTTAGCATCACGTATAATTATGGTGGCGGCGTTAGCCTCGGGCTCTTAAGGCCTTATTATGTACAGCTTAGCACTAGTGGAAAGTATATAAAATATGATTCACCTGATAGTCTTGAATTTTTAAATACGCAATCTATAATTGCCGGGCCAGGGTTTAGCCAGGGTTGGAGCGATTTAAAGGTAACACCGGGATTATATACAAAAGCTGCGATACGTTTTGACTATGGTAGTTACAACGAAGTGATTTCAGCACTTGAAGTTGGTGTTACCGGTGAATACTATTCCAAAAGCATCCCGATAATGCTGAGGAATGAAGCTAAAAAGTTTTTTGTCAGTGGCTACGTGGCGTTCATCTTTGGTAAGCGTAAGTAATCAATTCAGTCCTGCCTTTTCAGATATTTGAGAAACGATTCACACAACATTAAATGATTGAATTACCGGTTATATCTTCTTTAGAAACAAAAGCAAAAAAGCCAAATTGGTTGAGGGTGAAATTGCCCATTGGTGAAGAATATAAACATGTACGTGGCTTGGTAGATCAGCACAAACTTCATACGATATGCGAGAGTGGCAACTGCCCTAACATGGGCGAATGCTGGGGTGAGGGCACTGCTACTTTTATGATACTTGGCAATATCTGTACAAGAAGCTGTGGGTTTTGTGCAGTGGCTACCGGTCGCCCCTTACCGGTAGATTGGGATGAGCCGCAACGTGTGGCCGAAGCCATCCATTTAATGAAAGTGAAACATGCTGTGATAACATCTGTAGATAGAGATGAATTAAAAGATGGCGGCTCTGTTGTTTGGTATAACACTATAAAGGCTGTAAAAGCTTTAAACCCATTTACAACACTTGAAACATTGATACCGGATTTTAAAGGCGAGCAGCATAACATAGCCCGGGTTATTGAAGCCGCCCCGGAAGTAGTGAGTCATAATATTGAAACCGTTGAACGCTTAACCCGCAAGGTTCGCATACAGGCCCGTTATTGGAGAAGTATGCAAACGCTAAGAATTTTGAAAGAAGGCGGTATGAGAACGAAGAGTGGCATTATGCTGGGGCTTGGTGAAACCAAAGATGAGATTATACAAACGATGAAAGATTTGAGAGAGAATGATGTTGATGTAATTACAATAGGGCAATATTTACAACCTTCAAAAAAGCATCTTGAAGTGGAACGTTTTGTGCATCCTGATGAATTTGCTGAATTGCGTAATATTGGGTATGAGCTTGGTTTTGATTATGTTGAAAGCGGCCCTTTGGTTCGCTCATCTTATCATTCCGACAAACATGTTATTGCCGGCTGGGGTGTAAATAAATGGAAAGAAGAAAGCGTACTTACCAACTGATCACTCGGCGTAATGCGCTGCAGCACGTTCTGCCGTAGCTTTCATTTCCCAAACTAAAGCGCTTGCGCCAAGTATGGCAGCATCAGATTCTTTTAATTCGCTAAATATCAACTTCACTTTATTCTGAAAAATAGGCAACAGATTTTTTTCCATGTTGGTTACCGTCGGCTTCATGATCATATCGCCGGCTTTGGTTAAACCACCAAATAATATGATGGCTTCAGGTGATGAAAACATCACATAATTAGCCAATGCTTCACCTAAAATTTTGCCGGTAAATTCGTAAACCTTTTTAGCAATAGGGTCATTTTTCAGGGCACACTCATGTACTATTTTGCTGTTAATTTTTTTAGGAGGATAGTCTCTCATCAGGCTTTTTTCTTTGGGGAATTGTTCCAGCATTTCTTTAGCTGTTTCCGCAACGCCTGTGGCCGAAGCATACACTTCAAGGCTGCCATGCATGCCGGTGCCTTTATGTAATCTGCCGCCGGGTACAACTATAGTGTGGCCTAATTCTCCTGCAAAGCCATCATGCCCCAATATCAAATGCCCATTGGCAACAATACCGCTGCCTACACCTGTGCCCAATGTAATCATAATGAAATCTTTCATGCCTCTTGCAGCGCCGTACATCATTTCACCAACGGCTGCTGCATTGGCATCATTAGTTAAGGCAGCCTGTAAGCCAAATTTTGCAGAGATCATTTTTGCCAGCGGAATAATACCTTTCCACTTGAGGTTAGGCGCATATTCTATAGTACCGCTATAAAAATTACCGTTAGGTGCACCAATGCCAATACCCTGGATATTGGCTTTATTAAATTTTGAAATTACCGGGTTCAAAACTTTAAATAATCCATCTAAAAAGTCTTCAACAGTATCATATTCATCTGTTCTTATATCTCCTTTTTGCAGTATTTCACCACGATGATTAACAACGCCATATTTAGTGTTGGTTCCACCAATATCAATACCTATGGCAATTTCATTGGATACATCCATGTAAACAGTTTTAATCTCTTCGCTTTCTGCAGCTTTTTTATCGGGTTTAATTGCTTCTGCCACTTTTTTAATTTTTTTATAAATTAATATCGCCTTAATTTATTAAATCTTTAGCGCCTTCCGGTGAAGTGCTTTCGGTTATAACATCCATGGGCTTATCATCATAATCAACACCCTGCTTTCTTAAAATACCTTTTACAATAAAAGCAAAAACAGCAAGGTAGGCAAAGCATACAACAGCTACCCAATACGACTGGTGAATCCCATGCCCTTTAACAAGCGAGCCGGATTGCAAATAGTCGGCAAGCTTTCCCTGTAAAGGCGGCACAATTCCACCACCTAATATCATCATGATTAAAAAAGCTGAACCTTGTGTAGTGTATTTGCCTAAACCTGTTACAGCAAGGCTAAAAATACATGGCCACATGATTGAGCAAACCAGGCCCCCGCTTAAGAAGGCATAAATGGCAACTATGCCTGTGGTCATCACACCAACTATCATCGCAATAACACCAAGAATACTAAATATTAAAAGGGTACGTGCAGGCTTGTCTTTGCTAATGTAAAAGCCCGCAATCTGTATCAACACACATATCACGAATAGATACAATGGCTTCATATCGTTCTTTGCCAAAGTGTTTAATCCGATAACAATTCCAAAGGCTATTAGCGGAACGACAAATAATAGAATCTGCTTTGTGCTTTTAGTTAAATTAAAAGCAGAAAGAGCGCCGGCCCATCTGCCTATCATTAATCCGCCCCAATACATGGAAATATATGGCGCCACCTGCGAAGGCTGAAAGCCCCCAAACGAAGGCTGCCGCAGTAATTCACCAAGATTGCTGCCGATGGTAAAGCCTTCGACATTCAGGATATACCACCGGGCCAGTACGAAATCCAGATCTATGGCCCTTTGGTTCGTGATTCAGCGAATGTCAACTCGTTTCAGAGCCGCGTCATCGGCCGACGCACGCTGACGCTGCAGGAGGGCAATGAAGAGCAAGTGAATTTGGGCCCTGGCGACAAAGTGCCTGAAAAGAATTAACCTCTATCTTGCAACGGACCAGGATGCCGTTCATTTCCGGCCAGGATGTTGATTGGCCTCGCGG
>JANLXV010000139.1:0-1973 GCA_031365305.1 Chitinophagaceae bacterium | reverse complement strand
TGCACATAACGCATAAAACGTTTAGCGAGGCTTTCACCATCTATTGCTATCATATAATAGTTTGCAATTGCTTAAGTAATCTCCACCAATTCAATATCAAATACCAAATCTTTACCAGCCAAAGAATGATTGGCATCAAATATCACTTCCTCTTCTTCAATATCGGAAACAACAACAGGTATCGGCCTGCCGCTTTCGTCTGTCAACTGGAGACTCATGCCTTTTTCAAGGGTCATATTTTCAGGGATATTTTTCCTGGGAAACCTGATGATGGCTTCGTCATTTCTTTCGCCATAAGCTTCGTTGGAAGGAATGGTTATGGTCTTTTTTTCTCCTAAGGTCATTCCCGGCAAAGCTGCATCAAAACCTTTGATCATTTGCCCTGCGCCAACTGTAAACTTTAAAGGCTCACGGCCTGCACTTGAATCAAATTGTTCGCCTGTTAATAACGTGCCTGTATAATGCACTTTTACTTCATCGCCACTTTTTACTTTTTGCATAAAAATAAATTTTAGATTAGGCCCCTGCTATTATTATACCATAATTACAGCCACCCTCGTGTCAGGCTAATATCATTCTATAAAATTGTAAATGTCTTATAAAAAAGTTTATTGACATTTGGCGCATGAAAAAACTTGGTGTTATACTGCTTTTAATGTTTTTAAACCAGGTTCATGTACAATGTCAAACGCGGATAATTCCCGGGGCAGAAAGGATGGACGTTTATGTACCGCTTTTAAAAGGTAAAGCTGTTGCACTGCTGGCTAATCAAACGTCTACGGTTGGCAATTCGCATTTATTAGACACACTGCTAAAACGTGGCGTTAACGTGGTAAAAGTTTTTGGCCCTGAGCATGGTTTTCGTGGTAATGCAGATGCCGGTGAAAAAGTAGCCTCATCCGTTGATAAGGCCACGGGTGTAAAAGTGATCAGCTTATATGGCGATCATAAACAACCAACTGCTGAAGAATTAGCAGATGTTGATATTTTAATTTTTGACATACAGGATGTTGGTGTAAGATTTTATACCTATATATCTACGCTGGAATATTTTATGGAAGCCGCTTTGCAAAATGCCAAACCATTGCTGATATTAGATCGTCCAAACCCGTTAGGGTATTATGTTGATGGCCCTGTGTTGGATAAACAATTTAAAAGTTTTGTCGGTATGCAGCCAGTGCCAATTGTATATGGCTTAACCATCGGTGAATATGCTATGCTGATAGCCGGTGAAAGATGGCTTTCGCCAAAGGCTAATGAAAAATATGAGTATTACAGGCGTGCAGAAAACTCTGCGGATACACCCTTTCATTTTTTAGTGATCAAGTGTAAAAATTATGACCATACCATTAACTACGTTCTACCTGTAAAGCCATCGCCCAACTTACCGGAAATACAATCCATTTATTGGTATCCTTCCACCTGCCTGTTTGAAGGCACGGTGCTTAGTGAAGGACGTGGCACTGAAAAGCCTTTCCAGATTTTTGGTCATCCATCTTTACCCAAAACTTTATTCAGCTTTACACCCGTAAGCCGTGAAGGTGCAACAGCGCCTAAGCTCAAAGATATTCTGTGTTATGGCTGGAATGTTTCAGGCAGGCCGGAAGATGTTCAAAAAAGAACAGGTAATGCATTGCAACTGCAATACCTGCTTAACGCTTACCAACAATTCCCGGAAAAAGATAAATTTTTTATACCGAATAATACGTTTAACCGGCTTGCAGGCAATGCTGTTTTGCAGCAACAAATTATTGAGGGCAAATCATTAGAGGACATAAGAAAATCGTGGGAGCCGCAGCTTGACAGTTATAAAAAGATCAGGGAAAAATATTTGTTATATAAAGATTTTGAATAAGTATATGGAAACTATAAAATGGAAAAATAATCTCGAAAATTTTCAAAAGGCAAACTTGCAATTACAGAAGGCTTTATCCCAAATTCATTTTAACGATCTGGAAAGAGAAGGTCTTATT
>JANLXV010000626.1:0-7623 GCA_031365305.1 Chitinophagaceae bacterium | reverse complement strand
TTTATGCCGAGGAAGCGCAGCTTTTCACGGATCAGTTTTATGTTCCAAAAGCCAACAGCCTGCGGTGGCGTGCCTGGCAACAACACCGGCGATTCCGGCGGAGTAAAAGGTTTGCTGATATCTTCACCATCTTTTTTGCGTTTATTGTATGCCGCTATTTCATTCATATCGGTTGTAAAAAAGGGTTTAAGCAGCAGTACTTTTTCAATTAAAATATTCCGGTAATGCCCACCATCAGCCTGCAGCACCTGTGCATAAAGACAAGCATATATATCCGTTCTTGGTATAGCCGGTGTAACATTTTTGCCATTAAAAAAAGATTGTGCATGGCGGGTGCTTACCAGCACTTTGTCCCTATCTCTTATTGTGCTGAGCAACATGGGCGGAGCCGGATGCTGAATACCTGTAAGGCGCAATGGCGAACCAAACCTGCCCTGAGCCGTTGACCATTTCTTTGGCTTATGATGACCAACCCTAAACTCATAAGTAAAGAAGCCAAACAATTCTTCCGAATCGGGATAGATGTCCGGGGGCAGCGGCAATAAAAAGTGACGGGCTTTTATTTCTGCTGCTGTATTGGCTGGCGTCATGGCCTGCATAGCATCTATACCAGCCTGATCAAATGGTTGGCGTGGCCGCACTACCCGTACTATTTCAGGCTCAAGATTTATAGGCGGTTCTGTTTGTTCTTTTATAAGATGATCTCTCCAGTCACGTTCCCAATCCGGGTTTGTTTGTTTACTTAAAAATCCACCCGATAGCATTGCACCATCCAGTTCATCATCTAATGCAGCCAGCATTGCGTCTGGCGAATAAGCCAGCACACGGCCAAAGTACATGTCTTTATCATCAGCAAGCGGTTCATCAAATTCAATCCATAAATAGCGGTTACGTGCCGGGGTTTCTGCATAGCGGTTGGCTATTAATTGTTCATCGGCGCTATCAGGTGATAAGGCAATACCCACGGAAACAATTTTCGGTATTTGCGCCGGTATACTAGTAATGGGCAACAGGGTGCTCAATTTTTTTGCAGTAATACCTGCATCAAATTCAAGGTCTGCCGGCAGGCCATCTTTTATAATTTTTTTAAATTGCGGCTCAACAGAATACTTCACTTCCAATGGCTCTGGAAATTTACCGGGAGCTGGTTTTGGATCAAGCGCATCAATAAATATTAACCGTGTAAAGGAGCGTTCCGGTTCATTCATAGCCTGCCAGTTTAATCCTTTTGTAAGAAATATACCTCCTATTTCTTCTTTGGGTTGAAAGAGTTCATCACCCTCCGGCTTCCATTCTCTGAACACTTTAAAACTATCGGGCTTTAACAGATCCCACGTCCAATCGCGGTTTAGATCAAGCTGAATAATATTGATCCATTTATGATAAAAATCATCCCTGCTGGAAAAAGTGATAGAGCTATGATCGGGTGAAATGGAATGATTGATAACAGCACTGCAACCAAATTGCGTGCGGATATTATCGTTGCCTGAAATGGAACCTTTTTTATGAACCAGGCCTGCAATGGCAGCCAGGCGGTCCAGCAGATCCGAATCTGTTTCATTGCCCTTTCCCCGCATTTTTTGTTCTTCCAAAAACTGCGGTGAGATAGCAGGCTGCGGCCTGAAGAACAGGCTGAGCAATAGATCTTTTGGTTCTGTTAGTAATAAATCTTCTTCAAGTTTTACCGGATCTTGCCTGAGCGTTTTTGTTACCGTAATACTAACTTTCGATTCTTCAGACCCAAAATAATTTGCCTGCTCACCCGGGCAAGCTGAGCGGATGGTAAGGCGTATATCTCTTGCAGTGGGCAGCAGCAAAGGCCCGTTATCACTGTGTATTTCGCCAATTAATCCAAGTTCATTATCCGGCGCTAAAAAATTAATGAGGCTGATATCCTGGTAAGAAAATGCCAGGTTAATCACATCATCAGGACGATCATGATTTAATTGATATGCCGGAAAATTTCTGAAAGTTTTATACAGAAAAATAAAAGGTTCCTTGGGCAGAATTTTATTAATGGCATGATAAGAATTTTCCCGGTCCATATCCAGGCTTTTTATTTCAACCACAATTTCTACCTGCGTTACGTCGGGGTCGGGCAGACTTACTTCTCTTAACCATTTTCTATTTGGGGTGTTAGCATGATCGCTCCGCAACTGAATTAAATTTGCCCTGTCCAGCAATAGTTCAGCAGCGGCATCATCAGTGTTTACATTGGTAAACATTATGGCCGGATAATTCAGTCTGGGCCTTTCAATAATTATTGATTGCTCACCGGCGGCGGAAGTTACTCCAGGCGGTTGTGGCGCTACAAATCTTTTAAATTTTTGTGTAGCAATTTTATGTTCGCCACGGTTAACAGATACAGTGCCCGGCCCCGGCCCGCCACCTGATATATCAGATAAGCGTACACGAAATGCATATTCATTCCCATATTTTAATGCTACTTTATCTTCAACCGGTTGCTGGTATAATACTTTGGGTAAATCATCCGGGTTACGGCCTTTTTGTATTTGCAATTCTTTTTTTATTTCATCAAGCTGGTTTAGTTTTTCCGGCAGCGGATCGGGCAAACATAAACTGGTGCCATTCCAATTGGTAAAATAGGCAGGCAGCCAGTAATCGCCTTTATCGCCATGTTTGGCGGGTAACACTTCAACACCCAATTCATCTTTAAAAGAACCAAGATCAATGTTACCGGCTTTTAATTCATCCGCTGTTACAGATACCTGCGATTTCCAGGCAGCATTTTTTTCCAGCAGATCAGTATCCCCAAAAAAATCGGGGAGTTGGGTGATGTCTGCAACATCAAGCCTGTAGCGGCTTACTACTAAAGGTGTATCGCTTTTAAACTCAGGCGTACCAATTTTACCCTGCGATTGAAACCCCCGGTTGTACCATTCCAGTACCTGTTCATCATCCCACGCCAGGCGTATACCCATGTCTGTTACAGGTGCTGTACCATTTGGTAGTTCACTCAAATGATCGGTACTTACGGGTTGACTGGCATGTACAATTTTTGCATAGCCATCATTGTAACGTACTACTTCATCAAAAATATCATCGAAGGTTTCAGCCGCAGCAGCTTCTTCTACCGGAAAAAGAACGGGGCTGAATAATTTTCTGCTTTCAGTAACAAGTGGAATCCACGCTGCATAACGTTGTATATTTTCTCCGGGTAAATCACTATAGCTTGTAACTTCTTTTATGTCGGCATATACCCATCCTCCGTCTTTAAAATAGTCTGCAGAAGGCAGGTTCATTTCAACCGCCTGGTAAAGTATTCCTACCTGCCTTGCCAGCTCGGGCTGATGAAGACAGAACGCCATAACCTGCGACCAGTTAACATTATCCTTGTCTGCCGGAGCAGCATGCGGAGCGAACGTATTTTCTTTTAAGGCGCAAAAATAACTGTCGTCTGTAACTGCTCCCTGTCTTGTGCCGGCAAAACCAAATGCATTTCTATAAGCCTGCGGCAGGTATTTTTTTATGCGTACTGTTGATACTTTTCCTCTGCCGAAGCCGTCATCTATTTTAAAGAATTTTTCAAGCTGTGTAAATATTTCTTTACGGTCAGGATTAATTGCACGTAGCGCCGTTTCTGCAAAAGCATAATTGCCATTATGATTTATAAGCGTGGGCAATAATTCGTTTCCCTTCACCAAAAATGCATTGAACTTAATATCCGATTCGGTAAAGGGAACAAAATCTTTTGGTGCCCCATCTGCAATGCTTGCCAGCGGCAACAACGGATCATACTTTGGCATTACAACAATATTGCAAACCAGTTTTTTTTCATTTTCATTTATAACAATTTCCTGCGGAAGTGTAAATATGAAAAGTTTTGTTTTTGAATTATTCATAACAGTAAACTTTTAATTAATTAAGGGCAATTTCTTCCGTGTATGATTTACTAAAATCATAACTTATTACAAAAGCCAGGCTTACATCAAGCGAAAAAATCATTTCAAACAAGGCCGTTGTTTTAGTATCATTTTTATCTATTTCATTTTTTCTTTTAATGCCTGCTTTTCCTTCTATTTGTATGGCAACAACCAGTAGCCCGCCTGCAAGGGATAATACCCCTCTCAGCATTTGCCCGGCCACTGCAAGAAAACCATGTTCATCAATATTTCCGGTGAGGCTAAACGAACGGGTAACCGATACTAAACCAACAACCGGCAGATCAATAATTACCGTGGCGCCAAAACCAAATGTGAATTCAAACTCTGGTGTTGGATTAGCAAAATCAACATAAGCTTTTACTTTTGTTATGCCCACCCCATAAGCCGCAGCAATACCAATTGTTATCAGTTGAATTTGAATCATGCCTTCAAATCCAAACACTGCACCGGCACCGGGCTTAATAAGATTTTTTGGATCGGGGCTAAGTGACAGGTTGAAAAATACACCGAGTAACAGGCTTGCTTCAATAATTAATGGAGGAGGTGTTGTGAGTGTAATTTCTTCCGTGCTGGGAAACTGAATAACCGGTATGCGTTGTTCGATGCTCATTTTGTAGTTCCATACATCAGGGCTGTTTGCCATAACAACTTTTAAGCTATCGGCAACTATATCGCCTTTGCCCGCTAACAAGGCCAACACTCCCAGAATGTCTTTTACCGCTTGTAATTCATCCCCCAATACACATTCGGGGTTTTCAAACAAAGGGTCTTTACCTGCTTCGGACCTAAACTGCCCCCTTAAAGTGAGCAGGGGTTTTAATGAGCCGAGGTTTACTATAATCGCAACATCTTTGTTTACAGTCTGCCATTTTTTTCTTTGCCCATCAACCGCATCATCAATCGCATCACTGCTAAGATCAACCTGGAAAACAGAAGGCAACTTTTTTTCAGGCGGCGATTTTTCTTTAGAACTGTAACTTATAAATACCTGGAAACCCATTTCATCAATCAGCTTATAAGTTTGTGCAGCAGGATCACTCATTAGTTGAGGAGGAGTAAATTTGTTCAGGTTTATATCCCCCTGAAAAAATGATTCATCAAACTTTAACCCGCTGCCTTCACCGGTAATATTGAGCGCTTTTACCTTATCAGGAAGCGATAATGTTTTGGAAAGATTTGGAAAGATAGTATTGCAGTTGAGCAGCCTGAATGCATCTGCCAGATCTGGAATATCTGTTGCCATTTTTTGTGGCACTTTTTCCGAAAATGATGGCCGCCTGAATAACAATTTTTGAGTGCCCGTTGTTTGTAAAAGACTGAATTGAAGGGAAGGAGGAGCCGCCGCACCAAATGCATATTTATCAATCTCTGCCGGATCGCCCAGGCTGTGGCTGGAATTATTAAAGGCAACAATTCCTGTTGTGATATTAAGCAGACCATTGCGTATAACCGGCACCGCTTCGGCAGGGTTTAACGGAATAATATCTTTTGTTGGCAGACATTTTACCACCGTCCACGACCCTTCTTTGGGAAGTTCAATGGTTCCCCTTACGGCCACAACGAAAGTTGTATTGGCTTCGCTGCTGGCAGAAACATCTACACGGCTAACCTGCATACGCTGCCCTGTTGCAGCTATGTTCATTACAGCATTTAGCGGCCCGCCAAGGGCGCCGCCAATTTTTGTGTGGGTCAACAATTTTTTAAAAGAGGCGGCAGGGAAAAGCTGCGCTAAAGTTGTGGTATCTGTAACCAGTTTCGGATCGGCCAGCATTACATAACCTAACTGATCAACCGAGTGCACTCTTGCAGGTGTAACAACGGTTTTTGGCATGGCGCCTTTAATAATGTTTTCTATTTCAATATCACCATTAAAATACACAGCGGAAAACCTGATTTCATCATTGTTCAAATTCTTGATGAGTACATCCATATCTGCGGGCAGCTCTCTTATCTCCCTCACATTATAAATGCCTTTTACCATACCGGGATGAAAATTATAAGGATTGACTTCGGGCCTGAAACTGGCTGTATGTGAACGAAAATCAAATTCACCCGGGCCCTGCGCTACCCACCCGGAATCATGACGGGTAACTATACCTGTATTTTTTCTTTGTATCACGATAGACCTCACCACCGGCACTCCCCAGGGAAAAAGGATGCTTTTTATCTGTATAACTTCATGTGCCGTGCGCCCGATCAACACATCAAATTTTACCTGATTTACACGGCCAAAGTTTGCTTTATCATTATGCCAGTTGCTGAAAATGCTGGCACCGTAACCTGAAAAGTCAATGCGTTGCAACGGAACTTTTGCACTGCCCGGCAATGAAAATTCTTCAAACTGTGTTTTGATTCTTAAACCGAGGATAGTGGAAGGATTGCTGGGTAAAGGCACTTGTTTAACAGCGCCAATAAAGTAAGCCGCCTCGTCAACATTTGTTTTTCCTTTAATGGGGGTTGATGGAATTGCAGCAATGTGCAATTGCATAGCGCCACTTAAAGCACCGGTTTTTTTTCCCGAAAATGCGGGTTCATTCGCAGTAGCTGAAGCAGCCGGAAAACCAGGCATTTTTTTAGGATTAAAATAAGCGAAAGCACAAATGCCAAAGGGCAGTGTAAAATTTGCGGCTATGCCATGCGGTTTGCCGGCATTGTTAAATCCATCAATAATAAAGGAATATAAATTTTTTGGAGATAAGGCTACTTCGGCTTTTGCTGCACTTGCAATTCTCGTCGGGTTCCCATTGTCAGCAAAACTTATAATGTCAGGGATATCACTCTCCTGTACCAAAGGGTTACTGATCTTCATCACCGGTTCCCATTGAATATGCGGGAGCGTAAACAACCTGCTCATCCTGCCTGAACTAACAAGATCCATTTCTTTTATCCTGAAAGGAAACCGTGAAGAAAAACCCAGGCTTTCAGGAAGCAGTGTTCTGTTATCCGGCGTGGCAGTAGAAAATGATACGCCCCAGCGGTTAGCGCTGTCTGAAACATCTACAAGTGACCGGTTGCCGGGCAGCAGTTCAATACAATCATAAGCGCCGGCTACATTTGCGGAATCAATTGATCTTAATTTTTTTATTTCCTCCGGCTGAAAAAGATTACCGGCAGCATCAGCACCGGCATCGCTGCAAAGATCTCTTCTGCCCTGGAAAGCGTTGAACAATTCAAGATCGTTTATCCGGTTTGGCTGCGCTGATTGATTCATGCCGAACGCAATCATTACGGCAGCATCTTTCCATTGCACAATAGAAGTTACAGAAAACAAAAAGTGGTCGTTTAAGGTATCGTTGCCATTTCGCCATAGTTCATTGAACCGGGCTAATTCTTCCGGGTTAAAAATATCATCCTGGTTGCTGATATATGGGTCTGGTAAAGTATTAACTATTCGGTAAACACGAAATACGAGATAAAAAACCCCTTGGGTAATGCTGTCGTTTGTCAAGCTTCCTTCTATAGCAATTGAGGCAGGATCATCTGTTGTGAGCAATGCATTGCGCAGGCAAAGGCTTTGCGGCACTCTTCTTTTTCTAACAGCGCCATCTACGGGTGGCGGTTGGCTGCCGATGATAAAGACCGCACTATCTTCTTTAATTTTTATAAATAATACAAGCCCTTCGTGGCCTGAAATATTAAACCGTTGTTGGTTGGTATTTAAGGGCCTGTCGGTTAATGCACTTATGGTTACCGGTTGAATAAGCGCCTGCATTTTTTG
>JANLXV010000567.1:0-2708 GCA_031365305.1 Chitinophagaceae bacterium | reverse complement strand
ATTATGGAAACTGTAGAAAACAACAAACCCGGTGAAATGACCACCGTAAGTGGCGTTCTTGAAAAATTAAGGCTCAAAAAAAGAGACAAGGAATTCAGGATGACCGCAGAAGGCTTTACCGCCGGAACGGGTAAGTTTTATAAGCCTGAAGATTTGAAAATTATACGTACATATCGTTTTGAAGGAGAGTCAGATCCTTCAGATTCATCTATAATCTATGTAATTGAGGCTAATGACGGGCTTGTTGGTTACAGCCTTGATGCTTATGGCGTTTATAGTGAGCATGAAGATGATGGCTATGATGATTTTATCAGGAAAATCAATGTTGAAGAAAGAGATGAACAGCAAATTTTTCAGGATTAGTTTAGTCGTACATGTCATCAACGGCCTGACTGTTTTTTTCTAAAATTATCTTACGTTTTAAACTTTGCTTTGGAGTAAGTTCTCCTGAATCTACGCTCCACTCTTTGGCAAGCAGCTTAAATTTTTTTACCTGCTCTACGTGATTAAAGGATTTATTAAAGTTTTCAATAATATCTTTATACATGTTAAGCACCTTTTCATTTTTTATAAGATCTTCACTGGCGGCATCTCTAACAGCATGCGTTTTACACCATTCTCTTAAATTTGGGTAAGATGGTATGATTAAGGCGCTTGTATATTTTTTTTCAGCCCCAAGTATCATAACATTCTCAATATAAATCGATTCTTTAAGTTTATTTTCAATGGGCAGCGGCGCAACATATTTGCCGCCACTTGTTTTAAAAAGTTCTTTTTTACGGTCAGTGATCTTTAAAAAAATGTTATTGACCAGCACACCGATGTCGCCTGTTTTAAACCAGCCGTTTTCAAAAGCTTCTGCAGTAAGTTCCGGCTGCTTATAATAACCCATCATTATATTCGGGCCCTTGCATAATATTTCACCATCATCGGCTATTTGTACACTTACACCGTGTATCAACGGCCCAACAGTACCAAACATGCGGCCTTTTTCACTATAACGGTTTACACTTATAACAGGCGATGTTTCTGTAAGTCCATAGCCTTCCATAATAGGAATTCGGGCTGCGGTAAAAATCCTGATAAGCCTCACCTGGCAGGCTGCGCCACCTGTAACTATGCACAATAGTTGATTTCCCAAGGCTTCACGCCATTTTTTAAAAACCAATACATTGGCAAGAGCAAGCTGCATACGGTAAGCCAGGCTACCGCTTTTTTGTAAATCAAACCTGGCTGCAAGATCATGTGCCCAGTAAAATAATTTCTTTTTTACACCGGTAAGTTCTCTGCCTTTGGCCATTATCCTGTCATAAATTTTTTCAAGCAGCCTCGGCACGGTTGTAAACAGGTTTGGCTTTACTTCTCTAATATTTTCACCAATGGTTTCAAAGCTTTCTGCATAATAAATTGATGTGCCTTTAAAAAGATAAATATAGCTTACCATTCTTTCAAAAATATGGTTCAGGGGCAGGAAGCTGAGGGCTTTAAGATTTTTCCCGGGAGGGAAACACGGCATTGAACTTTTTACATTACTCAGAATATTTTTGTGCGACAGCATCACACCTTTAGGTATGCCGGTGGTGCCTGAAGTATAAATTATTGTAGCGAGGTCTTCGTAGCCTATTTTATCTGCAGCTATGGCGGCTTCAGATAATCTTTCGGGAGAAGATAGGTTTAAAATTTCTTTCCAGTGCTTTACGCCTTCAATCAACTCAAAAGAAAATATATGGTTTAAGCTGGGCACATTGTGCTTAATGAGATTAACTTTTTCGAAAAGATCCTCATCATTTATAAAGATCATTTTCACCATAGCATCTTTCAAAATAAATTCAAGCTCATCAAGATTTATTGTAGGATAAATGGGTGTTAGCACGGCGCCAATCCGCTGCACTGCCATATCAAGAATGAGCCACTCAGGCCGGTTTTTAGAGATCACCGCAATTTTATCCCGGTTTTCAGGAAGCATATCGCCGCAACTAATGCCTAATTCCAGCAAGCCGGCGCTTAAATTGTTTACATTACTGGCAACTTTTTCGGTGCTGAATTTAACCCATTCGCCATTTTCTTTGGCGGCCAGCATATCTTCCAGGGGAGAATTATGAAGATGATATTCGATGCAATCAAAAAGCCTGAGTGAATCCGTTATGGAAGTCATAAAACATTTAGTTTTCAATGCCCGCTACTCACATAGAGTATCCTGTGATTTTATAAGTCAGCCGTACTGAATTTAAATAAACCTGTGCCACGTATACTTTTTTAAAGCTGATACCTGCACATTATTGATGTACAATATAATAAATTAGCTGCAATTCAAAAGATCAGGCTAACTCTTATTTTAAGATGCAATCAGGGAATGAAATAATCTGCTGTAGACGATATGCAGCCATCGAATTTGTTAGAATACATCAGGTTAATCCGGAAGATCGTCACCTTCTTAAGGTTCTTTTTAAAGCATATCACCCCTTTCGGATGGCCTTTCTTTTGACCGGTTCAAAATAATAACATCTTACCTGGTATACAGGCATTTTATCGTTTGCGTTATATTATCCTTTCCGGTAACTTCAACATACAGCACATTTGTATTTATAATTCTATCAACCGCTATTGTTTCAAGCTCAGTATGAATGTCATGGTTTATTTCACGTTCTGTTATAAGCTGGCCTGTCACGCTCCTGATCTTCACTCTGTATAATCCCGGCATTTGTTCA